>JBFZAQ010000111.1:0-6195 GCA_041308885.1 Candidatus Omnitrophota bacterium
TCAATCGGCTTATAAATATAATCTTTTTTCGCGTAGGCAGAGAGTATCTTGCTAATCAATTTGTATTTACGATCCCAGGTTAATACATCTTTTTCCCGCCATTTAGGCACTCTTCCAATAGCAGCCCTTAATCTCATCGCTTCAGCTGTGCTCTGCGGAGGATTAGCCCTAATATCTTTCTCTACAGAAACGAGCAACGCTGAAAATATAGCATACTCCTCTTCGAAAGTTATCAGGATATTATTGTATATGCCTGCCGTTTCCAGGATTAAAAGCGGAAGCTCTTCCTTGGCTATTCCGGAAAACATCATAAAGTTGAACGCAACATTAAAGGGAAGATTACATTCCTCGGAAAACGCTAACAACCTACCCAAAAGCTCCTCATGACGCTTATAATAACGCGACATAACATGTAGAATGGCTCCCTGAGGAACCAGTGGATAACGTTGCACGGCTGCCGCCATCTGGCGAAAACGCGTATCAGGATGCTTCAACTGGTAAATGATGCGCTTAATTATTATTCTGTTAAAACCGTATTTTTTATAAAAATAATCGACCCTCGCGCGGAAGCTACTTAGAGAGGCCCGATAACTACCGCTATAATCTCTTATTTTATATATCACCTCCGGAATGCTCAGTCCGCTTTGTTCCCATAATTGCTCAAAGGTCGCAAAAGAACAACCGCGAGAAATCACGACCGCGATTTCTTTATCCGCAAGCCTGCGGACTTGACTATTGCCTTGTTTAAATAGGCCGATATTCTCCTCTATGCTTTGGGCAGCTCTTTGAAGGTTGATTCTAACGTAAGATTTATTCCGCGTAAAT
This sequence comes from Candidatus Omnitrophota bacterium, assembly GCA_041308885.1. Taxonomy (GTDB): domain Bacteria; phylum Omnitrophota; class Gorgyraeia; order Gygaellales; family Profunditerraquicolaceae; genus JBFZAQ01. The sequence goes on from JBFZAQ010000111.1 coordinate 826, forward strand.
AATATAAGTTTATCCAATTCGACTGGACTAAAGAAATCCTTAAAGTTTTTTATTTTGGCCTCTCTTATGCTCGGCTTAATCCCGCGGGGGTTGGGAAACAGATACAGCTTGATTTTCCGCGCCAATGCTTCATTTACGCCACTCTCTAATAACGCTATAAAGAATAACTCAGAAATTTCCGTCGGTTTTATATATTTCTGCCCCGCGATCCGTAAGAGATTATTTTCTGCCTCGATAATCCGGAGCCGATTATTTTCCCAGATACGGCTTAGCTGCTTCGAGAATCTCTTTTCTGATTTGAGATAAGCTTTGCGCGCGGCGATCTCGCGAGCTTGCTGCTGCTGCCGAGCAAGCAACGCCTGCTGCTTTATATCAAACGCCATCTGACGGTTAATCCGGCGCTGATTATTTTCCCAGATACGGCTTAGCTGCTTCGAGAATCTCTTTTCCGCTCTGAGTCGGGCCCTGAGCTCCTGATTCTGCATAGATCGCTGTTGACGTGCCAGCCGCTGCGGAAATGTTTTAATCTCGCCAAGCATGCAAAGGATAATTGAAAAATGCTTGCCTTGCGGATGAGCAGCCACGATCCCCAATGCTTTATCCAGACTTTGTAGCACAGTTACTATTTTTTCTATTCTCAGCGTAAATTCTCCCGTCAACCCTTCCCGGTCTAAAATTTGCCTTAACTCGCTAATGTGCCTTTTTAGCCACCCTAATACCAATTCGGCGTAGTTACAAACAAAAATATTATTGAGATCTGGATTAGATTCTATATAACCGCAGTGAGCGGCAATAATAACCGAGGCCCAGATGCTGCGCGGAAAAAATGCCGAGAGTTTTCCCAGTGATGTGCCGAGCGCCGAGTTTATTCTGACAAAATTAAGCTCGATCGCCGATGGCGTCATATTAAATTCATCACGAATCCGCTTCCTTACGTCGGCGTCAAATAAACCTTGCCCTAAAATAAATTCCAGGATCCGCCGCTGTTTTTCCGTAAGTGGATTATTAATGCGCTGTTTGGCTTTTTCAAGCTCATCGTTATAACTGATAATGCCTAATTCCATAGCCCGCCTTGCCGCATCAACTCGCGACGGTGCTCTCTGGGATTTAAGTTGAATTGCTCCTGCCATGCCCAGCTTGCGGTAAATCCTTTCAAAGTGTAGCGTGATGCCTCTCTTGGTATATCCGGTAATAGCGCAGATTTCAACGGTCTGTTTACCTGAGACAACTAAATTAAGTAATTGTTTTTCGGTTTCGTTAAGCTGCGGCTTATGCCCCCGTTCATTCGTTGACTCAATAATAAACCCAAGCTTCTTAGCCGCGTCCAATAATTTTGATATTGATAAACGTTGCCCTTTTGCCCCTTGCGGCCGTACGCCTAATTTCTTAGCGATAGCAAAAGCGATATCGCGCGCTGACCCTCTTAGCTGAAAACGCAGCTTCTTGGTAATCGCCTTATACCCTTTCCCCTGATTCAAAAGATCCAATACATTTTGTTCAAGCGGCGTAAGCGTGATTGATAACTTACAGCGCATTAGCGCGCCCAACACAGAAGAAGCGCAAAAAGACTCTCGCCTCCAATATTGAGAATTCATGCTTTGGGCATAAGCGCTGCCGTGACACTGGGCTAGAGAAGATGAACTTTGTTTAAATAATCCCCCTTTATCTAAATTTAATCCCTGGCATAAATTTATGTACGCATGGATGAATGAGAATAATTCTTTCACTGAGAGCTGTATTTCTTTTGTTTCGACTGCTTCTACATACTCAGATAGCCCGGATAAGACTGTCTGACTACAGAGCCAATCTACAAAATGCACAAAACGCGGGATAGAGATTTCGCTTTGGTCTTCGCCTAAATCAGAGCCCAGCTGCATATGATTAAGGGCAGAATAAACTTCAGAGGCGATATCCTGGAGGCTAATGCCGCTAAAATTCAGTTCGCTATTTTTAACGAAAAACTTAAACAACTGACAGGCGGAATCCGTAAGCAACTTTTTCATAAAATCGGACGAATTAGTCTCTGGGTTGTTCAGGCAAGCTACTAAAAATATCACCCCGAGCTGAAAGTAAGCATCCCTTAAACTAAAGAACAAGTCTGCGACAGAAATGCCATTTTCATATACGGAAAGGTGCTCTGGAGAAAAATCTGCGATATAACCAGCTGCTCCCCTGACGTTGCACAAGCTTACCGCCCCCCTGAAATCATCAATACAGCCGACTGTCTGGCATTTTAAATCAAAACGGCGGTTCGTAAACCCATCGTGGAAAAGAGGCGTAAGGTCTTTATGGTGCAGGCCGCTACGCAGCAGAGCAATCAGCCTGCCTATAGCATTACTGAAAGACTGTCTTATGTCGCCGCCAACGGTCAAAAGGCTACTATAATTAAAAAAGTCTTCATTATCCACTTCATAGACAAAGGCTAAGGCCTGGCCCTGCGCATCAAAAAATATACCTTTTTTGATCATTTCTCTTTTGGACATTAATTCTGCATACGGGACTTTAAAAACCAAAGATGCCCTAGCCTCACATAAGCAAAACGGCATATCAGATAAGCAAGACAGCCTTTGCATCAACCAGGCCTCCTGATAGAAAACCTCTGGATACTCTATCAGCCTCATCAACTTTATGGCCCGATTACCAAACCTAACCGAGCGACCAAAAATTATATTTTCCGGTAACGACATAATGTCTTTTAGCTGAACTGTGGGTATTTCTTGCGGCATCCTTTGGTAGGAAATTTCCTGTTTTGTTACCACCGATTTAACCAAGAAATTGGAAAACACAGGAGCTAATGCTTTTAATAAAAGATATCCTTCGTTACGGTAAGCTTTGTAAGTTTTCAAGCCAAAAAGTTTCTCCCTTAGCTTTTTCAAAATAACCCGCCTAAAAATCTTTAATAGAACCGGCTGCAACGCCTCTTTCTCTCGAATCTGCTTTAAACTTAAGGCGCGCTGAAGCACCAAATCAATTAAATATGAAGGTTCAATGATTTTGCTTTCTTTAGCCTCTCTTGCTAATTGAGCTAATACTTGGGTCGTATTTTCTCCTACTCCCTGACTTAGGGGGCCGAGGCTTAAACTAAACTCAATAAGATTAGCTTCGGTAAGCAGGCCTTGTTTCCGCAAAGAACTAATTAAAGAACGTAGTTTAGCTAAAACCCGTGATAAAACTCCACCTGCCCCCTGACTTAGGGGACCGAGGCTTAAATTAAACTCAATAAGATTAGCTTCGGTAAGCAGGCCTTGTTCTTTTAGCACAGTAAATAGAGCTGGTAATTCAGTTAAAGACTGAGGCGTAACTCTACCTGCCCCCTGACTTAGGGGACCAAGGCTTAAATTAAACTCGATAAGATTAGATTCGGTAAGCAGGCCTTGTCCACGCAAGAAGATAATTAAAGACCGCAATTCGGCTAAAGCCTTAGGAGTGTATTCCCATGTGCCCTGCATAAAAGAGCGAAGGCTCAAGATGAACCCGGTTAGATTAAGCTCGGCAAGTAAACCATCTGCTTGCAAAAAGTTTAATAATAAACATAATTCAACTAAAGCCTGAGGCGTAGAATCTCCCGCAAATTGACTTAAATGGCCGAGGCTTAAATTAAATTCGATAAGATTAGATTCGGTAAGCAGGCCTTGTCCACGCAAAGAGATAATCAAATACTGCAATTCAACTAAGACTTCAGGTATGCGCCTCCACCCTGCTCCCTGGCTTAGGGGGCCGAGGCTTAAATTAAACTCGATAAGATTAGCTTCGGTAAGCAGGCCTTGTCCACGCAAAGAGATAAATAAAGATCGCATTTCAACTAGGACATCAGATACGCGCCTGATCGCGGATTGAATTAGGGATTCAAGGCTTAAGTTAAACTCGATGAGGTTAGATTCGCTAAGCAGCTTTTGCTCTCTTAACAAACAAAACAAAGAGTGTAATGCAGCCAAAACTTGCGGCACTTCTCCTTTAGATGAGCGGATAAGCGGATAAATGCTTTCGATAAAATCGACAATATTACCCGAATCAAGAAGTTTGTCTTCCAAAAGGCTGGAAAGTTCCTGATTTGACTGGATAAGCATACCAGTATTTTCTGCTAATTTATCAAGCTCAGACAACGCGCGTTCGATTGATTCGCGATTCTCCGCGGTTATTAAACATTGTCTTACATCAACAGCGCCAAGCGAAAAATATGAGAATCTTTTTATCGGCGAAGCGGTAGTTGCATGTAAAATAGTTGATGCGTAAGGCACGATACCGGAAGATGCCGGCAGCAAAGAAAAATTGGCCAGTAGCGCTTGAGTGACTAGCGCTGCATCTTGCGCATAATTGGCCGAATGATACTCAAAATAGAACGGGCCGGAAAAGTGTCTCTTAAACAACAAGTGCGCCAGCACCGCAGCCAGGGCTGCGTTGGTCCGCGGGTCGGCGAAAACCGAAATATGCTTCTCTCTTTTGTTCTTACCAAACACGCTCCCGTGCAGATGAGCGGAAAATATCGGTATTTGCGGATGTAGCTGGTCTATAAACTCTAACGCCGCCGGCAGAAGATATGACATAAGTAAAATTCCTTGTTCTGCCGCGGCTTGACGCAGCCGATTCGCGGTTGTACTATCAACGTGTCCCGGCATAAAACCTTTAACGAAAAATATTTCCAAGGCACTTAGCCCTGACTGTATGACTCTCTGTAGCCCCCACGGCAAGCCTTTTGTTTGCGGGACATTCTGCAGGCCGAAGCTCAAGCTTATCAGAGTATATAGCCCGGAGGTAACCGCACTGCTGGCCGCGGATAAACCAATAATCCTTGCTGCCAACTTAAGATCAAGAAAACTCTTTTCCAAATCAGACTCTATCTTCCAATCCTGATTTAAAAGCAGCACCCCTGCCAATGCCAGGTATTCTGATGGTTTTGAGTAGGCGTGTTCTAGCCGCAATCTCCATATCTGCGGAACGCGATAGATATCGTAGGAAGTTAACACCGCGCAGGGGTTGTAATTACCCGCAGGCCAGAAACCATTAACTATCTGCGACCCGGCAGCGATTACTTCCGGCGGGACAGAACCGCTGCAAATATTCAGCCAGCTGCTGCTGCCATCTTCTCTTTTAACTAGCTTTTCCCAATTCCAATCGTGAGATTTTCTTATCCTCTCCAGGGATAATTTTTCAATTAATACTCTGTCCCCTGTATACGCGATATACCGGAATCCTGTTCTTGCGATAAATGCAATCCAGTGCTCGCGGGTAATCGTCCTATCAAGATAGGCGTGCATAATCTCTTCGGAAACAGCGAAAGGATCCGGATAAGGCGAGACCTCCAAGGCAATGGTTTGCGCTTCTATGTCAAAATAAGACCACCCGGCGATAAACTCCAATTTAATGCCGGCC
>JBFZAQ010000112.1:0-3979 GCA_041308885.1 Candidatus Omnitrophota bacterium
ACAACAAAAAACCATTCATTATTATGAATGGTTTTACGGATTTCCTGTTTTCTGAAGATAGCGATCTTTGTAGTATTTATTTCTTTATCCATGCCTACTCTTTTTTGCTCCAGGCGAACCCTGTCCGTATCTACCGGACAGGGTTCGCCTGAGCGTCAATAAAAACGGAGAGACAGGGATTTGAACCCTGGGTACCTTGCGGTACATACGCTCTCCAAGCGTACGCGATCGACCACTCTGCCATCTCTCCAGTCACTCACTATAGCCTTGTCAATGGTGGTTAAGTAAACCATTTGACAGTGATTTGTTTATTTGATATTTTGTTCGCTTGGTTACGACGCTCGTTCCCCAGAGGGGAAAAGCTTTTTCCCCTCCTGCCTGCCGGCAGGCAGGTAAAATCCCCTTTTTTGGTTTTTAACAAGAATTAAGAATTGTATCTAGTGTCTGCCTTGCGGCAGACATTGTTAAAAACCAGATCACTCGCTACCTGCGTCTTATAAGCCTGCATCTACTTGCGTCCTGCGTCTTGCGTCTTAAATCTGCGCCTAGTATCTTGCGTCCTACAAAACTTGCTATATCTTTCTAACCTGCATCCTGCGGCGATACTTGCTCGTCAAGTTTAGCACCCTGCGGCGCAATTGTCAATCTAAGCCGCTAATAAGCAAACGTCACCCGGGTAGAATACTGCCAATCCGGGCTGGCCTTGGAAAGACCGGCCCCCACTCCGGCCTGCAGGGCGACATTCTCCAGCAAATCATACCCCGCGGACAACCCGAGGATGAATACGTTATCGTCAAAATCCCCCTCGTAAATTGTTTCGCCGTAGATCTCCGCGCAGACGCCGGCCTTTGCGCCGATACCCTTGGTTATGCCGAAGCTATAAGTAGTGATGTCTTTGGGTTTTCCGCCGACAAAAATATAACCGAGATTTAAGTCACAGCCGAATCCGGCTATCTCCTTGCTCAAAATGTGAGTTAGCCCCACGTCTAACTCTCCGGTCCCTAACCCCTTATCTTCGTTGGCCGAGCGCGTTTTAAGATCCACCCAAAAAGCGTAAGCAGGCAGCTTCTTGGTTTCCTCCCAAAAACGGTACTTAGTGCTCACGCCAACATCGGAAAACCCGTTAATCTTCGCCGACCCGTCATTAAGATAAGAATAGGCCGTTGTTATTGAGGCATCCCACCGCTCGGTTAACCCATAGGCCAGCCAAGAGGTAATCCAAGTCTCCTTACTTACGCTTTTATCAAATTCTTCCGTGTCCGGGTTATACGTTTTCTCCACGTCTTTATAATAATCCCCGGTAAACTCCAGCTCCCATTGACCATTATTCACGGTAGAGATATCATCAATAAAAAGCGACGCCCGCGCTTCGGAAACACTTGCCGTCAATAATAAAACGAGCCAGAAGACACGCCGCATATCCACGCTCATTAAGCGCCTCCTTTCCCTCACCGCTAATATTAAAACTGTATAGCTATCTGCGCGCTTCGTCAAGTAAAACCTCAATCTCATTCCTTAGCTGTAAATACCTTTGCTTAACTAAGCCGGCTGTGCTACTATTGCTTTATGTTAACCAGAATAAAAAAACGGCTCGACGCGCAGCTGCCGCGTTTTCTTGACAAACTCAATGACTCTTTTCATCTAACCCGCATCTCTCCTCTCCTCTACTCTTCGATCAAAGAATTCGTGCTCCGAGACGGCAAGCGAGTTAGGCCCATTCTCTTTGTCAGCGGTTACCTTGGGTTTACCCGGCGCCCGGCGCCCGGACTGTACACCTCGGCCCTCTCCATTGAGCTCCTGCACGACTTTATGCTGGTGCACGACGATATCATCGATAAATCGGACTTGCGCCGCGGCAAACCCTCGATGCATACTTTATATAATCGATACCTGCGCCGAAATCCCAACTCGAAATTTAGCGGTCAAGACCTGGCAATAGTCAGCGGCGACGTTATGTACGCCATGGCTATCCACGCCTTCCTGACTATCGAAGAAGAAATGGCCCGCAAGGAGCGGGCTTTAAGAAAGTTCATTGAAGCTGCTGTGTATACCGGCTGCGGGGAATTTATCGAGCTATTGGAAGGATTGAAAGAAATCGACAGAGTGGCCAAAGATGATATTTACGCCATCTATGACTACAAGACCGCCTTTTACACCTTTGCCTGCCCGTTAGCCAGCGGGGCTATTCTGGCCGGCGCGCCGCAATCCAGCGTGGATAAGCTAACGCTCTACGGCCAATGCGTGGGCCGGGCCTTTCAAATCAAAGACGATATTATCGGCATGGTCTGCGAGGAAAAGACCAGCGGCAAATCTAATTTAAGCGACCTGCGCGAAGGCAAGCGTACGCTGTTAATCTGGTACGCTTATCAGCGCGGCGGAAGAACTCAAAAGAAATTAATCAAAAATATCCTTACTAAAAAAAACGCCGGCATGACGGATCTTCTGCGAATGCGCAAAGTAATTACGGAGACCGGGGCCCTTACTTGCGCCCGGGAAGAAATGGAATCGTTGCGTAAAAAAGCCCAAGCCAACCTGGCAGCCAGCGGCTTAAAACCTGCCTACGCCGCCTGCCTTAACCAATACGCGCAAGCTATCCTACAAATCTAACCGGCTCTACTCGTTTTCTTTAACACAGATAAATTTACAGTTGCGGTTTTTAATATCAATGGCGATTTCGCTTTGGGGATCAATTTCGAGGGCTTGTTGTAAATACTCGGCATACTGCCGCTCATCTTTGGCTGCTCGTCTTGCCTGCGCCAGGCGCACATAAGCCTCGGCAAACCGCGGGGCAAGTTCAATAGTCTTACGCAGATACCGCTCGGCTTTGGAAATATCTCTGCCAAAAATAGGCGGGATCAATAAAAAATAGCTCCCCAGGCCAAAATGAACTGCCGGATTATCCGGCTGCAGCCGCTCGGCCTTACGCAATAAAGGCAGGATCGACCGGCCGTTAAAGACCTTGGCCATCGGGCCTCCAAAATGGGCCAACATGCCCTTGATCCCTCCTAATAAACATAAGGCCCGGACGTAATTGCTCTGATCTACGCGTTCCTGGCCTAGATGCACCACAGACTGCGCCAAATCTTCGCCGACCGAAAATTCGCAGCGCAAATATTCCAAATAGGCCAGAGTAAGCTTAGCCGGGTACAGCGTATCATCTCGGGCAATGATCTCCCGCAAGATACGCCGGCTCTCCTCATTCTCATGCTTCCGCCGCAAGATCTCCGCCCGGCCCCATTGCCCCTCAAGCGAATCCGGCTGAATTCGCAGCATCTGATCAAACACCGATTCCGCCTGGGCATTCTGCTCTTCGGTAAGATAAGTTACTCCCAGCACATACAAACGCTCCAGGGAATCCGGCTGCTGCCGCCAAAGTTCGGCCGCCCGGACTGATCCCAACGCGTCGGCCTCGGAATTTAACTGCCGGATATCCAGGCCAAAGGCGGCCCCTGCCGAGAACACCGCCCATAAAAGGCCCGCTGCCAACACCGCGCCTTTCATTAATAATCCTTTCGCTTAAAGAACTCCCAGAATATTATGCTCGCAGTAACCATACTAAAACCAAAGATGAAATCTTCCACCGGAATCGTCCCCAGGCGCAGCCCCAAGAAAAAACGCGGATTGTAAATCACGATCGGCTTGGCCGTCAGATAACCGTTAACCAGGAATTTAAGCGCCGCCATAGCCGACAGAAAACCCCAAAAATCTTTTCGGCGCAGGATCCGGATCCCGGTAAGCCTATCCAAATAAATACAAGCCAGGGCCGCGGCAGCCGCGATAATGGTATATTCTTTCATCTGAGGCGCCCCCTGAAATATTGAATAACTTCCCAGCTGAAAATGCAGCACCAGGGTATGACTACAAAAAATAATACTTCCTCGGCCGGCAAATTAATAATCCTTAACCGCCAGACCCCTAGCGGATTAAAGCTCCAATGCCCGCGGCAGGTCGCGTAAACATCCCAAACCCCAAAGATTAA
>JBFZAQ010000113.1:0-4721 GCA_041308885.1 Candidatus Omnitrophota bacterium
ATTCACGGTCAACTTTAATTTTAAGGCGTGGGTTTTGGCCGGCAGCATATCCAGCGGCTCGTATCCTTCGATTTGAACATTGCATTGGTACATCCGCGGCTCATTAGTCAGCAGATAACAGCGCTTGGGTTTCATATTGTTTTTCAGGGAGGCGAAGCTTTTAAGAAAATAAAGCAAGGTGATATCATCGGCGGTCTGTCCTTTCAGCGGATAGACCGCTTTTTTTTGCAGTTTCCCTTGAGCGTTATATAAAGCCCAATAAATGCGTTTGGCGCGGTAATCATATTGGGTTTGATAAGAAGCGATGATTTTTAAGTTCTTATCAAAAATAGTACGTTGAGATTGCAGTGTGCGCAGCGTGCCGTTCTCATCCTGCATTTCTGCGGATGAGCGCCAGGTTACGCCGGAAAAAGTATTCCAGTCGCCCCTGCCGTTGCCGGAAAAGTGATAAAGGGTTGCGTTTTCGGCGGTGGTTTTAGTCAGGGAAAATTCGGCATTTGAGCGGTACTCGGAGGTTGCTTTATTAACGCACCGGATATCTCCGCGTTCGACGGTGGTCAGCGCGCAGGATAGCTGAAGAAAACAACCAAGGTGGGCCAGGAAAGCGGCAATTGTCAGTCTGGTGATTACCGATAATTTCATTCTTCATAGTATAGCATATTATTTAGCTATTGTCATTATTCATCTCTTTTAGTACAATATACAGTGTTGTCAGCGTATCCGAGCATTCGGCTTTGGGATGGCCGGTTATTCATTTTGTAAGGAGGGACCGTATGAATATTTTTCATATATCTGAGATTGTTGATTTGGGGATTGAAAAAGAGAAGAAGCGCCGGGATTTCTACGGGATGTGCGCGAAACAATTTGGGGCTGAACAATTAATCAATTTATTTAAGCAATTGCGGGATTGGGAAGAGACCCATATCAAGAAATTTACCGATATCCGCAATACCTTGGAAGATAGCCGGGCGCAGGACTCTTATCCCGGAGAATTATCGCAATATATGCAATCGTTGGTTGATGACAAGCTTTATTCCGTGGTTACCCCGGATGAATTTGCCCGCAAAGTCAATAATCCGATAGAAGCCGTGCAGTTTGGTATCAGTTTTGAAAAGGACGCGATCCTGTTTTTTAATGAGCTTAACCTTTATACCATTGAGGCCCATAAGAAGATTGTGGGACAATTGATTCAGGAAGAGAAGCAGCATATTGTTTTCTTGGCCGCCATGAGGGCGGATCTTATTAAGTAGAAATAAATAGCGGATTTCAAAAATTCGCTTGCTAAAGTAAATACCGGTACCTATAATACATACACATACAGCGGCGCTTAGCGCGGGTGACTGCGCCCCCTGCTGTTTAAGAAGATGTACCGGCCTATTTGATACGGCCGGGTGCCGCGCTCACAATGAGTGAGCACGACGGGGTAGCCGGGCACAAAAAACTTTTCATGGAGGTTGTATGTCGCTGGATATTAAATTTGAAAAGCGGGATCAAGGAATTGTCGTAGTTTATTTGTCCGGCTCGCTGGATTCAGCGACCTACGCTGATTTTGAGCAGCAATTAAAGCCCTATATTGTGCCGGAAACCCGGGTTTTGATGTGCAATTTGGCTTATCTTCAGTACATCAGCAGCATGGGGGTCAGTGTGATCTTGCGGGCGCGTAAGTTGGTGCAAGAACTGCGGAATACCTTTATGATGACCAACTTGCAGCCGCAGATTCAGCGGGTCTTTGAGATTATTAACGCTTTGCCTTTGGAATGCGTTTTTCAAAGCGTCAAAGAAGCCGATAAATATCTTTTAGAGATGCAGCGCAAGGCAATCGAAGAAAAAGGAGGAGGCGCGCATTAATAACCGCGATGATTATTCAAGAGCGAATCCCATCCAGCGTTGAGGCGTTAACCGAGTTTATCGTCCGTTTCTATGAGACGCTGAAAACACTTGCTTTGACCGAGGATGACCTTTTTCATATAAAACTTTCCTTAGAAGAGGCGTTAGTCAACGCCGCCCGCCACGGTAACAAGCTGAATGCCGCTTTATTTGTTGACGTTTCGATTTCCGTGAATAGCGATAAAATCGAGATTACCGTCCGCGATGAAGGCCGGGGTTTTGACCACGAGCACCTACCTGATCCGACCCTCGCGGAGAATCTGCAGAAGACTCATGGCCGCGGCGTCTATCTTATGCGTAAGCTGATGGATGAGGTCCGCTATTTCGATGCCGGCCGCGCAGTCAGAGTTGTTAAATTCTTTAAGCACCAGATCTAGAACGCTCCATGTTTTACCCCATGAAGAGACTTTCCCCCAAGGCCTGGGTTATCGCAGCCTGTTTAATATTGATAAGCTTTTTTTCATTAAGCCGTTTTTTTTATGCTTATGAGCTACTCACCTATGATTTTCGCTGTAAGATCCGCCCCGGGTTACAAACCTCTTCCGATATTGTCCTGATCGAGATAGCTGATGACAGCCTGGCTAATTTGGGTAAGTGGCCTTTGCCTCGGGATTTTCATGCTACCGTGGTTAATATTCTTAAGGAATGGGGCGCAAAAAAGATCGTATTTGACATTCTTTTCAGCGAGCCGACGGTGAATGACGATATTTTCGCGCAGGCCATAGCCCGGGCGGGAAATGTGTATTTGGCTACAGCCTTTGATATGAACGAGCAGAATGCGGCGCCGGCGCGCCCGGTGACGACCGGCAGGCGAATCGCCGCCGATGTGATCGGGGAATTAAAACAGGCTGCCAAGAGGATCGGCCATATCAATATGATTATCGATTCTGACGGCAAGGTGCGCCAGCTGCCGTTAGTGATCTCATATAACCAGGAGCTGATTCCCCAGTTGGGCGCCCAAGCCGCGTTAGATGAATTAGGCTTGTCGATTTCTCAGGCGGACTTTACCGGCGATCAGGCAATATTTGCCAAGCATTTTACCGTACCGCTTAACGGTAATGGCCGGTTTATGATTAATTACCCCGGGCCGTGGGGTAAGACTTTCAGTCATATTTCGTATTTAGATATCCTTGCTTCATATCTGAATTTAAAAAAGGGGGCGGTCCCGGTGATTGCCCCGGATATGCTTAAAGATAAGGTTTGTTTTATCGGTTTAACCGCAACCGGTACTTCCGATTTGCGGGCCAATACTATCGAGAATGCTTATCCGATGCTTGGGGTCCAAGCCAGCATCTACAACAGTTTCTTAACCCGCAAGTTTATCGATCCTGCCGGCCGCTGGTTAAATTGTTTATTAGCGCTTTTATTATTCGGTTTATGCCTCGCGGTATATCTGCGCTTAAGCCCTTTAATGGGATTATTGGCCAGCGCGGCAATCGGTTTTGGCTTTAGCGCCGTTGCGGTTATTTTGTTTGTAACCGCAGGCCTCTGGATCGATCTTTTTCTTCCGTTAGTCGTAGTTTTATGCGTGTACGCGGGAATCGTCCTCTATCGGCTCTTTGAAGAGATCAATAAGCGGCAGCTTTTAGAAAAGGAACTGGATATCGCCCGCGCCATCCAGCAGAATTTTCTACCCGCGGATTTAAGGCAATATGCCGGATTAGGCATTGGCGCCGCCATGCAGCCGGCCAAGTATGTAGCCGGTGATTTTTATGATATCCTTCCTTTGGGCGAATATCGCCTGGGGGCCTTTCTGGGGGACGTTTCCGGTAAGGGGGTTCCGGCGTCGCTGATTATGGCCCAGACCATTTCCTTGTTTAGGGTCTTTGCCCGGCAGCAGCACGCGCCCGAGATAGTCATGAATGAATTGAACCAAGAGCTCTGCGGCAGGTTCGAGAGCCGTTTTGCCACGGCCTTGTATATGATCATTGATACTCGGCTTAAGCAAGTCAGCGTGTCGTCGGCCGGACAGTCGCCGCTATATCATTATCGGGCGCATTCCCGGGAGTTGAGCGAAGTCGCTCTGCGGGGCGGTCCTCCTTTGGGGCTGATGCCGGATTTGATTTATAAAGCAGTGAGTTTCGACGTTGCGGCCGGAGACGCGCTGGTTTTTTTTAGCGACGGGGTATATGAGGCGCGCAATAAGAACGAAGAGGAATTCGGCCTGGACAGGGTCAAAGATATTATCATCCGGCGTAATCAGTCGGCTCAGGATTTGTTGGACGGGATTATCACCGAAGTGAATAATTTTTCTCTTGGCCGGCAGCAGCATGATGATATTACGATCCTTACCATATCGGTAGGGTAGTAACGGTTAATCACGGGGAGGAATGCGGCATGGATAATGCGGTATGTAAAGTCGAAAAGCTGGAAAACGCGGCTATCTTGAGTTTGGTTTTTGATAATTTGCTGGTTGAAGACAATGAGAAGATTAAAAAGACGGTCAATGATCTAATTGACGGGGGGGTTAAGAATATTATTTTGGACTTATCGGGGTCGTCGTATGTCTCCAGCTTAATCTTGGCATCGCTGGTGTATATGCTTAAGCGGACTAAGGACGCGGGGGGCAATTTGGTCATCTGCAGTGTTACCGCCAGGGTCAAAGAAATCCTTAGCGTGACTAACCTAGATAAGATTTTCGATATTGCCTTAGATCGCCCCGGGGCGATGAAGTTGTTGGGGCTGGGTTAGCGTAATTGATGCGCGAAAGGACACCAGGACGCCAGGATACAGGTTTAGCAAAAGCGTAGATCAGGTTATCAGGATATCAGTGGGTAGGTTATCAGAAGATCAGGGTATCAGGTTAAAGAATACCTGGTAAGCTGATCTGCTGG
>JBFZAQ010000114.1:0-6092 GCA_041308885.1 Candidatus Omnitrophota bacterium
GCTACGGTTATTATCATCGCCGACAGGATTGTTTTTTATCCGGAAAAATTCTATAAAGAAGGCCTGTCAATAGTAACGGTACCCACGGTGCGGAATTTGCCCGAGGCGCTTAATCCGCAAATCAAGTCGCTTAATTACCTTAACAACATTCTGGCCAAGATCGAAGCTATTAATGCCGGATGTAATGAAGCTATCATGATGGATTCGTTGGGTTACGTTGCCGAGTGCACGGGTGACAATATTTTTATCGTCAAGCGCGGGCATCTCTATACCCCGCCGCAATGCATGGGTACGCTGCGGGGAATTACCCGCGATTCGGTGCTGGAGCTGGCCCGTAAAGACAAGATTATCGTGCATGAGCATGTCTTGACGCGCCACGAGGTCTTTATTTCCGACGAGTGTTTCCTGACCGGCACTGCCGCCGAGATTATCCCGGTGGTCAAAGTCGACGGCCGGGTTATCGGCAAGGGCGCCCCCGGGCCGCTGACGTTGAAGTTGATCAGGGAGTTTAAGGAGCTGACTAAGAAAGCGGGAGTTAAATATTAGGATGTCAAGACACCAAGACGCCAAGACGCATATCTTGGTGTTTTGTGTGTCCCGGTATTTCCGTTAAAAGCGCATATCAGAGTATCAGGGTACCAGTAGGCAGGATACCAGTAGATCAGCTTATCAGGGTCAATTTAACCTGATATCCTGATCTTCTGATAATCTACCCACTGATATCCTGATGCCCTGATCTACGCTTTTCCTAAACGTGTGTACCGGTGTCCTGAATTAAGGAGTAATCAATGCTTTGTGATGTTTGCCATAAAAACCCGGCTACCGTGCATCTCACCGAGATCGTCGACGATCAGATGAGCGAGCTGCACTTATGCGAAGACTGCGCGCGCCAGAAAAGCGCCCAGATGGATTCGCAATTCGGCTTAAGCGACCTTTTGGCGGGGATCGCCGATTTCGGCAAGCCCGCGGCTGAGAAAGACGGCGGCGTGGCCAAGTGCCCGAAATGCGGCCTGACCTACGCTGATTTTAAGAAGGTCGGGCGTTTAGGCTGCGGCGAATGTTATGTAGCCTTCAAGAAATATCTGGCCCCGTTGTTAAAAAAGATTCACGGTTCCGCGCAGCATCTGGGAAAATCGCCGGCCAAAGTAACCCCGGTGGTGCAGGATAAAATAGACCTGCGGGATCTGCGGATCAAACTGCAGATGGCCGTGGAGCAGGAAGATTTCGAGGAGGCCGCGCGGTTACGCGACCGGATCAAAGAGATGGAGCCGAAACAGGCTCCGGGGGAGCAGTCCGGATGATGCTTAACGATTTGATAAATCATACCAGCGAATGGCTCAAGGGTACCGGGCCGAATTCCAACGTGGTCATATCCAGCCGGATCCGCCTGGCGCGCAATATCGACGCTTATGCCTTTCCGCATTGGGCGAATAAGAAGCAGGGCGAAGAGGTCTTGCAGGCTGTTGAAGGCGCGTGCGCGCGCATCGACAGTTTAAAATCAGCCACGGTCTTTCATCTTTCGGACTTAGACGGCGTGGATAAGCAATTTTTAGTGGAAAGGCATCTGATGTCGCATGAGCATGCCCAGAAGACCAATCATAAGGCTTTGATCGTGGATATCGATGAGATCATCGCGATCATGGTTAATGAAGAAGACCATTTGCGTATGCAGGTGATGCAGTCCGGATTTAATATTCTGGAGGCTTGGGGGATAATCAATCAGCTCGACAATAGCCTGGCGAAAGACTTACCTTACGCTTTCTTGCCGGAATGGGGATATTTGACGGCTTGCCCGACCAACACCGGCACCGGTATGCGGGCTTCGGTCATGCTCCATCTCCCGGCGCTGGTAATGACCCGCCAGATTAACCGGGTCCTGGCGGCAATAGCCAAATTGAGCTTTACCACCCGCGGCTTATACGGCGAAGGCACCGAGGCCAGCGGAAATTTCTTTCAGATCTCCAATCAGGTTTCGCTGGGTTTAAGCGAAAACGATATCATGGAGAATATCAACGGCTTGATCCGGCAGATTATCGAGCAGGAGGAACAGGCGCGTCAGGCCCTTATCGCGCGGGATCGCGCGTTTCTCGAGGACCGGATTAACCGCAGCTTCGGTATTTTAAAGAGCGCGCGGATTATCTCCAGTAAAGAGACTATTGAGTTGTTGTCGATGGTCCGCCTGGGTTTGGATTTGGAGATGATCAAGGATATTGGCCGCCGGGCGATCAATGAACTTTTTATTACTACGCTCCCGGCGCATCTGCAAAAATTAGAGAATAAGAAGCTGACTTCTCAGGAGCGCGATGTCAAGCGGGCGCAGCTTATTCGTGAGAGGTTGAAGATATAGAGTGGCGCCAAGACATACGTTTTATAAAAGCGTGGATCAGGTTATCAGGATATCAGTGGGTAGGTTATAAGAAGATCAGGGTATCAGGTTAGAAAATCCCTGATAATCTGATCTACTGGTATTCTGCCTACTGGTACCCTGATATTCTGATGTGCGCATTTAACTAATCTTTTCTAAACGAGCATCTTTGGTGTCCTACAATTACTGATTTACCAGGAGGATTAAATGTTCAATCGATTCACCGAACGAGCGCGTAAAGTAGTCATTTTAGCCAAGGAAGAGGCAAGGCGTTTTAATCACGATTATATCGGGACCGAGCATATTTTATTAGGGTTGATCCGCGAAGGCGAAGGCGTGGCGGCCAGCGTTTTGCAGAAGATGGGCGTCTCTCTGGAGAACATCCGCTTGGAAATCGAAAAGTTAGTGCAGCCCGGCCCAGCTACCCAGATTATCGGAGATATACCTTTTACCCCCCGAGCGAAAAAAGCCTTGGAGTTGGCGGCGGAAGAAGCCCGCTCCTTGGGCCATAATTATATCGGGACCGAGCATCTTCTCTTAGGGCTGATCCGCGAAGGCGAAGGCGTAGCCTCGCAGGTCCTTCTGAATTTGGGCCTTGACCTGGATAAGGTGCGCAATGAAATTATGGGTTTGCTTAATGCCGCGCTTCCGAATATGGGGGGGAGTACTGCGCAGGCCAAAACCAAGACCCCGGCCTTGGATGCTTTCGGCCGGGATTTGACCGCGCTGGCCAAAGAGAATAAGCTGGACCCGGTTATCAACCGCGTAGGCGAAATTGAGCGGGTGATTCAAGTTTTAAGCCGCCGGACCAAGAATAACCCGGTATTGTTAGGCGAGGCCGGCGTCGGTAAGACCGCTATCGTCGAGGGCCTGGCGCAAGCGATTGTCAACGGAAATGTCCCGGAAGTCTTGCGGGGCAAACGGATGATTGTCTTGGATTTGGCGCTGATGGTCGCCGGGACCAAGTACCGCGGGCAATTCGAAGAGCGGATTAAAGCGGTGATGGAGGAGATCAAGCGTTCGCAAGATGTGATTATTTTTATCGATGAGTTGCATACTTTGGTGGGGGCCGGGGCCGCGGAAGGGGCAATCGATGCTTCCAATATCTTGAAACCCGCGCTTTCGCGCGGTGAAATGCAGTGCATCGGCGCGACGACTTTGGATGAATATCGCAAATACATCGAGAAAGACGCCGCCTTGGAGCGGCGGTTCCAGACTATCATGGTTGAGCCTCCGTCGGTAAGCCAGACTATCGAGATCCTCAAGGGCCTAAGGGATAAGTATGAGGCCCACCATCGGGTTACTTTCCGGGATGACGCTTTGGAAGCGGCGGCTAAGTTATCCGATCGCTATATCACCGGCAGGTTCCTGCCGGATAAGGCTATTGATTTGATCGATGAGACCGGTTCACGGGCCCGCCTGAATGTGCTGATCGTCCCGCCGAACATTAAGGGGCTCGAAGATAAGGTTGAGCAGATCCGCAAAGAAAAGGAATCTTTCATTAAGATCCAGGATTTTGAGAAAGCCGCTTCTCTGCGCGATCAGGAACGGGTGGCTCGTCAGGAGTTGGAGCAATTAAACCGCGAGTGGTCCGCGGCTAAGGATAAGACCCGCCCGGAGGTTACCGAAGAAGAGGTGGCCAAGATAGTCGCGCAATGGACCGGGATCCCGATCTTTCGGCTGGAAGAAAAAGAAGGCGAGAAACTGCTAAAGATCGAGGACGACTTGCATAAGCGCGTAGTCGGCCAGAACGAGGCGATTACCGCTATAGCCCATGCCATTCGCAGATCGCGGGCCGGGATTAAGGATCCCCGCCGGCCCATCGGGTCGTTCATCTTCTTAGGGCCGACCGGCGTGGGTAAAACCTTATTGGCCCGGGCGCTTGCCGAATTCATGTTTGGTGACGAAGACGCCTTGATCCAGCTGGATATGTCGGAGTATATGGAAAAATTCAATGTCTCCCGGCTGATCGGCGCGCCGCCGGGTTATGTGGGATATGAAGAAGGCGGCCAGCTTACCGAGCGGGTCCGCCGCCGGCCCTACGCGGTGATTCTTCTGGATGAGATCGAAAAGGCCCACCCGGATGTTTTTAACCTGTTGCTGCAGGTTTTTGAAGACGGCCGGTTGACTGACAGCTTCGCCAGGAAAGTTGATTTCCGGAATTGCGTAATGATCATGACTTCCAATGTCGGGGCCGAGCTTATCCGCAAGTCCGGATCGTTGGGTTTTAAAGAGCAAAAAGAGGAAGTCGGTTATCAAGACATGAAAGACAAACTGCTGGAAGCGGTCAAGCATACATTTAAACCGGAATTCTTAAACCGGATCGACGATATAATTGTTTTCCGCCAGTTGCTTAAGGAAGACTTGGGCCGGATCATCGATATCGAGCTTCGGGCCGTGGTTGACCGGCTTAAAGATCAGGATTTGAAGCTGGAGATTACCCAGGAAGCCAAAGATTTTCTGATTGAAAAAGGTTTCGATCCGGTATTCGGCGCCCGGCCGCTAAAGCGGACCATTCAACGTTACATTGAAGACCCGTTGGCTCAGGATATCATCGCCAAGCGGTTTAAGGCCGGCCAAGTCATAAATGTGCTCTGTAAAAACGAAGAGCTGGTGTTTAGCGAATAATCTGCTATTGCTATGATTAGAGCTCTGGAGCGTTTTTTTGTTTCGGTGGGCCGAGAGACGATTGCCTTCTTCCATTTTTTAGGAGGTTTAAGCAAACTCGCCGGCCAGACTATTTACTGGACTTTTATCCCGCCTTATAAGCGGATGCGGATTTTTGAGCAGGCCAAGCGCGCCGGATATGACAGTTTGCCGATTGTTACCCTGATCGGGTTTTTTATCGGCATCATTCTGGCTTTGCAGACCGCGGTTTTAATGCAGCGCTTGGGTTCCGAGATGTATATCGCCAGTATCGTGGCACTCTCGTTAGTGCGCGAACTGGGCCCGGTAATTACTTCGCTGGTCGTCGCCGGGCGCGTGGGAGCCGCGATCACTGCCGAGATCGGCAGTATGCAGGTTACCGAGCAAATCGATGCCTTAGAGACGCTGGCGACTAATCCGATTAAATATCTGGTAGTGCCCCGTTTCGTGGCTTTAACTTTCATGCTGCCGCTTTTAACGCTGTATGCCGACTTTGTCGGTATTCTCGGCGGATATCTGATCTGCGTGCATAAGATAGGCATTGCTTCATCGTTATATATAAATGTTACTTTCGACGGCTTGTTATATAAGGATTTGTTGACCGGCCTTGCGAAAACGGTTGTTTTCGGCATGATCATTGCCTTTGTCAGCTGCTACGAGGCTTTTAATGTCGAGGGCGGGGCCGAGGGCGTGGGCCGGGCCACCACCCGTTCGGTGGTAACGACTTTTATCCTGATTATTACGGCCGATTGTTTCTTTACGGCGTTGTTTTACTTCATATTTCCCTAGCGATGGCCGATACTTTAATCGAACTACAAAATATTTCCAAAACCTTTAACTCCCATAAGGTCTTGGACGGGGTTAATTTACAGATCGGCCGCGGCGAGACATTGGTTATTATCGGCCGCTCGGGTACCGGCAAGAGCGTTACTTTGAAGCATATCGTCGGCCTGCTGGAGCCGGACCACGGCCGGGTTTTTGTCGACGGCAAAGATATCTGGTCGCTAAACACCAAGGACCTGGACGCGATGCGGCTAAGGATCGGGATGGTTTTCCAGGGCGGGGCGCTCTTTGACTCGAT
>JBFZAQ010000115.1:0-17203 GCA_041308885.1 Candidatus Omnitrophota bacterium
TATCCTTTCTGGTTAGGCGGACATTGATGTGTCCAGCCTGGTTAATAAATCTCCAAACAGAAAGATACGCCTTTTTTAATTACTGTAAAGCTAATTTACACATAATTGAGTATACTACCTCCTAACTATTTTCCCTTGACAGAGTTGCATTCCTGTTGCATAATATCATATAATTTAACTAGTAAAATTTTATTAATCTAGTTGTCAATCAGTTTTCGGTTAGGTGATAATTAGATTATCCCGAAGTCTGCGTAGTCAATTATGACCTGGAATCCTCAAACCCACGATAAATTTAAACTTATGATTTCCAAGATTCCGGTTTTTCACCGGGGGATTACCGAAGAAGCGGTGACAAAGCGGGCGCATGAGTTGGCTGAACAACGCAAGGCCTTATCAATAGATGATCAAGATGTAGTCGGAGCTTTTTTTACTGATGTCCCCAGCCCTTTTTACAGCATGATGGTTCGTCTATTGGAGCAGGCGGGGTTTGATTATAGGAAGTGCGGGTATCCAAGAACTAATAATACATAACAAAAAAAGATTGCTTCCTCTGCCTGCGGCAGGATGGCAATGACAACGTGAGCAAAGATGAAAATTGCGGTTGTGGGCGCCGGGGCCATCGGCGGATTAGTTGCCGGGTATCTCAAGAAAAAAGGTGAAGACGTAACTCTTATTGCCCGGCAGGATGCGGCGATTGCCATTAAGACGCAGGGATTGCGTATTTCTGGCGTGCGCGGCGACGCGGTAGTAACCATACCCGTGGAGTTAGTGTTGCGCCAAAAGCATGATATTGTTATTTTTGCGACCAAAACCCAAGATCTCGAAGATGCCTTTAAGAGAGCGGCAGCATTCCTTGCCGATACCTCCGTGGTGATGATCCAAAACGGAATTCAGGCTGAGAATATCGCCGCCAAACATGTCCCGCAGGATTGCCTTGTTTCAAGTATTGTCATGTTCGGCGCGACCCACCTGGAACCGGGTAAGATAATTCATAATTTCGAAGGCAGTTGGATCCTGGGTAAGAGCTTTTCTCTTGACCCCGACGAACGTCTGATATCGACGAGCTTAGTGTTGGATAAGGCCTTTCCGACTATTATCAGCAGCGATATCAAAGGGATGAAGTATTTAAAGATATTCGTCAATGCCGGCAATTGCATTCCTGCGGTTCTCGGGGAGAGTCTGCAGGAGGTATTTAGCGACGTAGAAGTCAGCCGGATCAGCATTGCGGTTTGGAAAGAAGGTTTTGATGTTGTTTCCCGCGCCGGGATTAAGCTGGTTTCGCTGCCGGATTTTCCGCTGGAGAAGGTTGCGCGTTTGGTCGAGCTGCCGGGTAAAGAAGCGGCGATGATTTTCTCCGGCATCATGACTAAGTTAAGTCAAGACCCTGTGTACGGCTCAATTTTGCAGAGCATTATGCGTCAGCGCACCTCCGAGATCGATTATATTAACGGAGAATTTGTGAGGATTGCCGAGCGGATTAATCTGGACGCCCCGCTTAACCGGAAGTTAGTGGCTATGGTGCATGAGGTAGAGCGCTCGCGCCGCTTTTTTACCAAAAATGAGTTGTTGGCGCAGACTAAGGAATATGTAAAGTAGAGGAGAAGTCAGGCTTGGGCATCATAATGACAAAATCCCAATGTCCGGATCCTAATGAATCCACAATGACCAATGTCCAATTGGGATTTGGTAATTGGAGATTCATTGGGATCTGGGATTTGGCTGATTGGTCATTTAATTAGCATGATAAAGTCCCCGTTCCCCAAATTAAAGCTTACGGTTACCGGCGTATTCGGCGATTGTTATCATGGCTATAAGATCGGCGATGAATTGATCTTGGATGATTTCACCCATCCGCCGAAATATTTCTGTTTAGGCCTGGCTCAGGTGCTCTTTCCGATAATCTACGGGCTTAGTTTTGGGGCTAAATTCCCGTTTATGGAGAATCAGCGCTCCTTGCTGGTGACTTGTCCCGACGGCGGAAAGCTGGAATTTAAAGCCGAGGTCCTGGACAAGGACGGCAAAACCGTGCAATTCCAGCCGAAAGATCCGAATCATAAGGGCCCGAATCCCAAGAAGATGGTGATTGAGGTAATCAAGGCTAAAGGTAAATGTTCCTACGGGTATAAGGTGGGAGATAAATGGGAGACCCAGGGCCTGAAGTGCATTCCCGGATTCTGCGGGGCAGCTTTTCATACGGCTTTCCCGGCCTTGTTCGCCTTGAATTTCGGGGCTAAGTTTTTCTTTATGCCCGACCCGAATGCTATTGATACGGTAACGTGCCCCGACGGCGGGAATATTGTATTTAAAGTAAAGAGAGTGGAGTAATAAGACACGAGGGCTTTGTATATTAAAGCGTATACCAGGCTACCAGAATATCAGTGGGGAGATTATCAGAGAATCAGGATATCAGATTTAGTATTCCTGGTAATCTGATTTTCTGATACCCTGCCTACTGATATCCTGATAATCTGATATGCTTATTTAAACTAGCCCGTGCTTACGGATTAACTCAGTGTCTTAGATTCAGAAGAGGTCAATATGCCCAAACGTAGAGTAGTAATCACCGGTATCGGCGTCATTTCACCCAACGGTATCGGTAAAGAGAATGTTTGGAAGGCGATGTCCGGGGGGAAATCCGGAGTTTCCTTAGTGACTGAGTTTGACGTTTCGGCCTTTAATACTAAAATCGCCGCGCAGGTAAAAGACTTTGATCCGTTTAAGCTTGGTTTAAGTCATGATGACGCCATGCGCATGGATAGATACGTGCAGTTTGGAGTGGCCGGCGCGAATATGGCCTTAGCGGATTCCGGATTGGATTTGCGCCAGGTTGATCCTGAACGCGTGGGCGTCTGCCTGGCTAACGCAATTTGCGGGACTAAATATATGGAAGAGGAATTCGCGTTGGTAACCGATAACGGCAAGAACCCGATTGATCCGTCAAAAGTGCGGCCGGATTTATACGACGCGGCGATGTTCAATACCCCCTCAATTGAGATCTCGGCCAAATACGGCCTGAAAGGTATTTGTAATACTCTTTCTACCGGTTGTACCGCGGGGACGGATTCTCTGGGGTTTGCTTTGGAGACTATTCAAGACGGCGAGCATGATATCATGTTCGCCGGCGCGGCGGAGGCGCCGCTTACCCCGATTACATTCGGGGCTTTTGACGTAGTCAGCGTTTTATCGGCGCGCAATGACGAGCCGGAGAAAGCCAGCCGGCCGTTTGATAATAAGCGCGACGGGTTTATCTTGTCGGAAGGCGCCGGTATTTTGATCTTGGAAGAGCTGGAATATGCTAAAAAGCGTGGCGCTCGGATATATTGCGAAGTCCTGGGTTTCGGCACCAGTTGCAATGCTTTCCACATGACTGATTTGCCGGCCGACGGTAGCGCGATGGCCAAGTGTGTTGAACTGGCCCTTAAAGATGCCCAAGTTAAACCTACCGGCATTGATTATATCAACGCCCACGGCTCATCCACGCGGATGAATGATATTTTTGAAACCAGCGCCTATAAGATGATCTGGGGCGACTATGCCTATAAGCTGCCGATTAGCTCCCTGAAATCAATGATCGGCCATCCTTTGGCCGCGGCCAATGCTATCGAGCTTACTGTTTGCGCGATGATTTTCCAAAAGAATATTCTTCCGCCGACAATAAACCAAGAAGAAAAAGACCCCAAATGCGATCTCAATTATATCCCCAACGAGGCGATCAAAAAGAAGATCAATACGATGATCAAGACCAGCAGCGGATTTTCCGGAGTTCATTCTTCGTTGGTCTTAAGAAGATTGGAATAAGCAATGGAAAAAGTGGCAATTACCGGGATCGGCGTAGTGGCGCCTTCGGGTATCGGGAAGCGCCAATTCTGGGCGAATATTAAGGCCGGGCGTTCTTTTGTAAAAGAGATTACCCGTTTTGACGCTTCTAAATATCCCTCGCGCATCGCCGGGCAGATCGATGATTTGGAAAAATATTCGCATGTCAGCGAGCGGTTGTTGAAGAAGATTGACGCTTTTTCGCATATGGCCTTGATCGCGGCGGAGTTGGCCTTGCAGGATGCGGGTATTGATATGAAGCAGGAAGACCCCAATTTGGTCGGGATTTTTTTGGGCAATGCGATCGGCGGGTGGTTATACGCCGAAACAGAGCTGCGGGATTTGTACATTGAGGGCCGAGAAGGGGTTTCTCCTTATATGGCCTCGGCCTGGTTCCCGGCCGCGCCCCAGGGCCAAGTGTCAATTTATTACGGGATCAAAGGTTTCAGCAAAACGGTAGTGGCTGATCGCGCCAGTTCTCTGGAGGCGTTGGGTTATGCCAAAAAGACTTTGCTTAAGGATAAGCTGAATATGATCCTGGGAGGCGGAATGGAAGCCCCGGTGACTCCTTACGCTTTATTGTGCTGCAACACCTACGGTGGTTTATCCGAAGATAACTCTCATCCTCAAGGTGCCTACCGGCCGTTTGATCAAAAGCGCGGCGGGTTTGTCATCGGCGAAGGCGCGGGGATCATGGTTATGGAGAGCCAGGCCCGGGCGCAGGCCCGCGGCAAGGAAGCGATGGCCTATATTACCGGATATGGCACATCCTGCGACGGAAAAGACCGGATCCAGCCGGACATCCAAGGAGCGCAGCTGGCCCGGGCGATAGAGATGGCTTTGGCCGATGCGCGGGTCAATAAAGCAGAGATTGATTATATCAGCTTGGACGGGGCCGCAATTGAGATCTGGGATAAAAGCGAAGTAGCCGCGCTGCAAAAAGTATTCGGCAAACAGGCAGCGGATATCCCGGCTAGTTGCCCTAAATCTATGTTTGGCAATTTGCTCGGCGCGTCCGGTGCGCTGGATGTCATCATTACAATTTTGGCCATGGAACATGGGCTTATCCCCCCGACGATCAATCTGGATAATCCCGACCCGGACGGGCTGGCGTATGTGCGCGGCCAGGCGTTGGAGCGCTCGGTGAAAAAAGCCCTGGTTATTTCGCGCGGTCGAGGCGGGATTAATTCGGTGTTAGTTGTCGAAAAAGCATAAGGTGAACCGGTTCACCGGTTCACCGGTATACCGGTTAACCAACGGAGGTTTTTATGAAGATACTATTTGTGATGCCTAAGGTTGGCTCCTGGGCTACGCACGGGAAACACGTCGCCCCTAATCAGTTGTATACCCATTGGGCAGCCTATATCCGTGAAAAAGGATACGAGAATATCGAGGTCCTTGATTGTAAGGCGCTAGAGATTGAATCCGCTGAGATGTTGGAGAGGGTCAAGAAGAGCAATCCCGATGTAGTGGTTTTAGGCGAGCAATTACATTCCTACGGCGGGTACGCGGTCGTGGCTCATTTCAACCAGGCGTCGCAACTTATTAAAAAGGCAGTGCCTAAGGCAAAAATAATTTTAGGCGGCCTGTGGTACTCGGCGCGTCCGGTGGAAACCATGGAAAGTAACCCGGCGATTGATTGTGTGGTTATGGCTGAAGAGGAGGCTTTTGCCGATCTAATCGAGGCAATCGATAAGAAAAAAGACTTGAAGAATATTGCCGGTGTCACCGTCAGGCTCGATAATAAAGTAGTGATGGGCCCGTACCGGCCGCTGAATATGGATCTGGATAAATTGCCGCTTCCGGCGTATGACTTATTTCCGATGGACAAATACGTGGGCCACACCCATTGGAAGCCTTTCGTGGATATGGTGACCTCCCGCGGCTGCCCGTCGGCCTGCACTTTTTGTTATGAATGGGATCAGTATGATCCGCGCAATCCTTCTGACTTTTTGAAATGGCGGGCTAAATCCCCGGAGCGGGTTATGGAAGAGATGGATCTTTTACACAAGAAATACGGGGTTAAGGTGGTGGTGCTGCAGGATGACAATTTCAACACTAACCCCGCGCGGGTTAAGGCCTTTTGCGAATTGAAAAAGAAACACCAGAATCCCATCAAATGGGTTTCTCTCGGCCGGGCAGTGGATTGGGTGAATTGCGAAAGCATCCTTCCTTTAATGAAAGAAACCGGGCTGTTTACGGGTGTTTTCGGCATTGAAGTAACTACGCCGGAAGAATTAAAAAAGATCGCCAAAGGCATCACCATTGACCAAATTAAGAAAACGGTGGAGATATTGCGCAAGCAAAATATCGCGGTGGTGGCGGATATCATGATGGGTTTTGATTACGATACCGAAGCGATCATCAAACAACGCTACGAGTTTACCGATATAGTGGATCCGGATATTCTCTGGATCGGCTATGTTACCCCCGCGCCCAACTCTCCGATGTGGAGGATAGGGATGCAGAAGAACCGGATTAATCCGGACAAAATCGATTTTCTGCGCTGGGATTTCTTGCATCCGGTCATGCCGACCGATCATCTCTCGGTGGAAGACTTAGGCCGGCTCGGGTCATGGTGCATGCGCGAATTCTTCTCCAAGCCCGGGCGGATCAACCGGATCATGGAGAGCGATTTTGACATTTTAGCCAAGTTGTGTTTTCAGGATGTTATGGCCGGGGTGGGCAAGTGGGAAGCCGGGGCAACTAAAGGGGAAGTGCATATATAAGTTGCAAGTGGCAGGTTGCAAGTTTCAAGTCTAAATAAAAGATTTTGAGGCTGTTTTCCAGGATTCAGGATCAAGGATTGATAGGGAGGTTAAGATGAGCACCAAAGATAAGATTAAAGATGTCCTGGTGAAGATGTTGAAAGTTAAGCCGGAAGAGCTTAAGGATGATGTCGCCCTCCAAGATTCTATCGGTGTGGATTCGACTGAAATGGTGGAGGCAGCTATTGCGCTGGAGAAGGCCTTTGGGGTCAAGGTCGGCACCAAGGATGTGACTAAGTATATGAGCGTAGATGAAATAGAGAAGGTGATCAATTCAAAGATTGTGTAATGTGAAAAGTGTAATACACCCACATTACACGTTACACATTAAACCTTACACAAATCTAACTTTATGCGGATAATCGATTTAAGCCTTCCTATTGACGAAAAAGCCTTTGAGGTGCACGCGGTTTCCATTGATCGCGTGGGGCATAAGGCAGGGGTCAAGAAATTCAACCGCGTGATTATGGGCAAAACCCTGAAAGGTAAACTGCAATACCTGGCGGGAAAACGGATCCTTGCGGATACGGACGTGCCTGACGGAGAATTCCTATCGCTGGAAGTCGTGCACGCCCCGGTGCATGTGGGTACCCATCTGGATTATTCTTATCATTACGGCTCAACTTCCGAGGGCCGGCCGTCTAAAACCGCCGAAGAGATTCCGTTGGAATGGTGCCTTTCCGACGGCGTACGTTTAAATATGGCCCACAAAAAGCCTAACCAGGCGATAACGGCCGCTGATCTGGAAAGCGCTTTAAAGAAAATCAATTATACCCTTAAGAAAAACGACATCGTTCTATTACAAACCGGCGCGGATAAATTCTTCGGAACGCCGAAATATTTCAGCGAGTACCCGGGGGTTGATCCTGCGGCCATTGACTACCTGATCGACCAGGGGATCAAGATATTCGGCATCGATACCATGGGTATTGACCGGCCATACAAATACATGCTTCAAGAATTCCTGCGGGATAAGAAGCGCTCTCCGCTTTACCCGGCGCATTTTCACGGGCGCAAGAGAGAGTTCATTCATATCGAGCGGCTGGCAAATTTGGATAAGCTGCCCGATTCCGGTTTTAAGGTTTCTTGCTTCCCGGTGAAAATTAAAGGCACTGGGGCAGCTTGGGCACGAGTAGTTGGTATAGTAAATACATAAACAATATTCATGGAAATACATTGAAATAAATTGTTTAGGTCAATCAATGAATTTCGATAAATTTCTACGAATTTCCATTAATTTCTAAGCAACTGGTGTCTTTGACGAAAGGAAAATAATATGGGCCACACGTGTAATTCGATCATCATTAACGCTCCGTACGAGAAGGTCTTTGATATCTCCAATGATATTGCGCGCTGGACGGAGCTGTTTGGCGGCGAATATCAGAAGGCCGAAATATTAAAGAAAGAAGGCGATAAAATCACCTTTAGGCTTACCGATGATGAAGGCAAGTCCTGGCAGTCATGGCGGCTGCTGTTTAAAGAAAAATATTTCACCTATTCCGAGCGCCAGGAGCCGAAGTTCCCTTTTAAGTATATGAAGATTATCTGGCTTTATACCCCCAAGCCGCAAGGCGTTGAGCTGGTTTGGATCCAGCACTTTGAAATGGATGATAAGGCCAAGTTCAATGATGAACAGGTAGAGGGTTTTATTAATAAGCACTCTCAAGAGAACTTAAAGATATTCCAAGAAGTTATTGAAAAGAGTGCCTAAAGAGCGGTTACTGACCAGGACAACTTTTGTTATTCTTTGTTTGGAAGGCGCGACGCTGTCTTTTAATGTGGCGGCAAGCGCTGCGCTCATTCCGTCTATTGCCCGGGAATTCGCTCTTTCTCAGTTTTTTGCCGGTCAGATCGTCTGGTTGTATATGCTGCCGTACGGCATTGCCGCGTTAGCGTATGGCCCTTTGGTCCGAAGATACGAGGCTAAACTTGTGGAATGCCTGGGTATGTTATTCTTCTGCGCGGCGAATCTGATGGCCGCCGTATCCTCGGACATCCACGTTCTTTTTATCGCCCGTTTTTTTATGGGGTTGTTCGGGGCTTCGGTAATACCGCTGGCGCTGATCATTATTTCCCATCAGGCGCCCAGAGAGAAACGCGGCCGCCTAGTGGGGATATTTTTCAGCGCCACTTTTATTGCGTCGTTGCTGGGGCTTTCTTTAAGCGCTTGGCTGCCGTGGCGGCTGATTTATCTGATCCCGGCGGTGTTCGGGGCCTTACTGCTCATTCATATGGTCATGTATTTGCCGAAATTCGGCCGCGTAACTTCCGGCCAGCGCGTGAACTACATTATTGCTTTGCGGGATCCCCGGATCTTGAGGATTTTTTTATATATATTCTTGGTAAGTTTGATTTATCACGGGGTGCAGCAGTGGTTAAGCGTTTATTTCTCGCAATCTTATTCCTTATCCCAGCGGGTTATAAGTTGGCTAATAACTTTAACTTCCTTAAGCGGTATTTTCGGCGAGGTGGCCGGAGGGTATTTCGCGGATCATCTGGGCCGGCGCCGGACAATCACTATCGGGATCGGTTTGATGATCGCAGTCGCCGGTTTGCTGTCGGAGGCTTGGCCGGTGGCAGTATTGGCGGTATTGATGATTGTCTGGGGGTTTGGTTGGACTTTGAACCATGCCGGACTTTCGACACAACTGACTGACCTGCCTAAGGAACTTATTCCTGAGGCGGCGAGTCTAAATAGTAGCGTTAGATTCATTTCCGGAGGCGTCGGGGTAGCCGCGGGCGGCTGGCTTATGCAGCGAAGTTTTACTTTGGGATTTACGGTGCTGGCAGCAGGGTTGATCGTGTTATTGGTTTTTTCAAGTAAGTTGCTGGGGAGCGACAACTAGGGTATCAGGGTATCAGGGTATCAGAGTGTCAGGGTGTCATAACGTACTGACACACTGATACCTTGATACTCTGACACGCACGATATCGATCGGTTCTCTTGAGGTCGGTGTAATTAGAGGAGGATTGGCATGAGTCACGATTTAAAAGGCAAGACCGCAATTATTACCGGAGCCAGCCGCGGCATAGGCAAGGCTTTGGCCTGCACCTGCGCCAGCTTGGGGGTAAATGTGGTTATTGCCGCCCGAGGCGAAGGCCCGTTGCAGGAAGCGGCTAAGGAAATTGCCGAGAAATATAAAGTTAAGGTTCTGCCGGTGGCCTGCGACGTAACCAAATTGGAAGATCTGGAAAATTTGGTGAATCAAGCCAAGGAGAAGCTCGGCCCAATTGATATTCTAGTCAACAACGCCGGAGTTTCCAGCCAGTATCCTTTTGAAAAGCAGCCCCTTGATGATTTGGAGAAACTGGCTCACACTAATTATCTGGGGTATGTGCGCTTGATCCGCCTGGTGATAAACGACATGATCCAGAGGAAATCCGGGGCCATTATTAATATGGTTTCCGGATCGACTTTATGCGATCCGGTCCCGCGCAGCTTTATCGTTTATAGCTCTTTAAAGGTTGGTTTGCGCGCGTTCTGCAAAGGTCTCTTTTGGGAGTTGCGGGATCAGGGGATTAAAGTAACGTCAATTTTACCCGGAGTGACCGACACGGATTTAACCGGGAAGCTTAAAGAAGTCACGTCTGAAACGTCGCGCTTAATGACCACGGAAGCTATTGAAAATGCGTTACGCTTTGCGCTTACTCAGCCGGCGAATGTCTGTCCGCTAGAGATCGCGGTGATCAACCAGCAGACTCCTTGGACTGCGCCGGTGATACCCTACGCGCAGAAGCATCCTTCTAAGTAGAAGTGAAACGCATATTAAATCCGAAATCCCTGCCTACCGGCAGGCAGGCGAATATCGAAATACGAAACAATGTCCAAATTTTCAGATTCCCAATGTCCAAAAATGAAGTTTTGAACATTGAAATATTGGAAAATTCGGATTTGTTTCGGATTTAGATATTAGATATTCGAATTTAACTAAAAGGAGGAATAAAAAAATGCGTATCTTAAGTTTTATATTCGCGAGCATGCTATGCATTGTCACGTCAATTTTCGCCCAGGAGCAGTGTTTATTGATTGACGATTTTGAAGGTCCTTTATCCGGCGGAGCCGAAGGGACGGTTGATTTCGGAGCAGGCAATGGCTCATCGGTGGAGGTCAGCGCGTCCGCGGAAATAAAGAATACCGCAAGCCAATCGTTAAAAGTTAACTTTGACGCTGTGGCCGGAGGGTATATATTCGTAGCCCGCGGTTTTGGATTGGATGCCAAGAATGCCGATTGGCTGGTCAAGCCGGAGGATATTGATTGGAGTAAATATGTTGCCTTCGCCTTTTATATGTATGGCTCTGAATCAGCGGCGCCGATCGCTCTGGATATTAAGGACAGCGGAGGCGAGATTTGGCGGTATATGTTTGAAGATAGCTTTCAAGGCTGGCAGAAAATCAGCTGTCCTTTAAGTGAATTCTCCGCGCGCCGAGACTGGCAGCCGGAAACAGCCGATGTGAATGACGTTATGGATTACCCTATAAAAAGTTACCAATTTGAGCCGCGGCCGGAAGCCAAGAGTACTATTTATTTTGATACCGTAACCCTGGAGTAAAGACATGGACACAGCGGATTTAAAGAATTTAAAGCGGCGTTATCTGCTTTGGTTGTACAAGTCGACCAAAGAGGCCTTTGACCGCTATGAGCGCAAGTTTACCCAGTTTGAAATTGACGTTAATCTTTTAAAAGAGATCGAGAAGGAATTTAAAGAATCGTTCCTGCCGCAAGAGAAAAAACAGCTGGAGAAATTTGTTAATGATTTCCGGGATTATATTGATCAGAAAGAAAAAGCTTGCCTTGAGCTAAAGTATAAAGGAAAAAAAACCAACCCCGAGTTTATTTTTTTAGATGTTAAGCTTCAAGCTGTTGAGAAAGCTATTATCGGAAACCTGGGCAAGGACGCCTTGAAAGAGTTTAAGGCGCTCTACGAAGCCGAGATGACCGAGCGGATATTAAAGAGTACCGAACATTAAGCTTTGTGGAATGAAGAAATATTTACCATTACACATGCTTTTGCATTTCACCAACAGTACACATTACACTTTACACATTAAACAAAATGGTCGTTATAGATAGTCATTCCCACTGGTTACCCATGGAGATCGTGAATAACGCCCATTTTTTTCATCAGGGCTGGTCGGATATCGGCTCGCAAATTAAGATGATGGAGGATGCGGGTATCGATAGGGCGGTATTGAGTTATCCGACGTCAGATGCCCATTTGAAATTAGGGAGTATTAGTCTGGTCGCCCGAATTTACAATGATTTCGTAGCCAGAGTCATTAAGCATCATGCCGATAAATTTATCGGGGCGGCGGTTTTACCGGTGGACAATTCCGAAGGCATGCTTACTGAAATAAAAAGGGCAGTCGGCGAACTGGGATTTAAGGCGCTTTCTTTGGCATCCAGTTATAACGGCCGGTACCTTGATGACGAGATTTTTCTCTCCGTCTATAGAGAGGCCCAGAAATTGGGCCTGCCCATATTCGTGCACGCGCAGATTGTTAATCCTATCGGGTTTGAGCGGGTTAACGATCCTCTCTTAACGCCGGTAATTGAATACATTTTTGATCTCACCATGTGCATAGGCAAACTTTTAATGTCGGGGATCTTGCGTGATTATCCCGATGTGAAATTTATCTTTGCGAATTTTGGGGGTGCTTTGCCGTTTCTCCAGCATCGCTTTGACGCCACCTACGAGATGTTGCGCGGAATGAATTTCGTTAAGGACTTACAAGGAAAACCCAGCGACTATTTAAAAAATATATATGTCGATACCGGGGGCGATAAGCTAAAGACAAATTTTATTTTGGCGTTGGAGTTGTTGGGCCCGCAGCAGATTTTATGGGGGAGTGATTGGCCGGCCAAGAAGGATGTCGCCGGCTCAATACAGGCAGTGCGGGATTTGGCTATTCCCGAGGCCGACCAAGCGGGCATTCTCGGCGGCAACCTCGCGCGCCTGCTTAAAGCCCAGTGAGATTACGCGTTATGCTGCCAGCGGGGGTCTGCCCGCTGTGCCGATGAAATAAATTCCGGGAATTGAGATGATTAGTGGCGCTGATTAATCCCCGCAGTGGAAAATCACATTTTTTGTGCGCGGACAAAGCCCGCAGCAAAAGGCCTTGAGCGCAAGATAGAATAATAATGATGTTTAAGGTATCAATATAGCGGAGGGATACTATGCAAATGCAGAAAGAGATACACTTGACGGGTAAGGATTTAACGCAGATGGTGCAGCTTAGGCCGCAGGACGTGGGTAAGTATGCGATTGTCCCGGGGCCTAAGGATAGGCTGGAGGTATTGCTTAAGAAGATTGAGAATCCGGTGCGCAATTTTTCGTTCATGGAATATACCATGTACACCGGGATGTACCAGGGGATCAAGGTGACCGCGATCAACGGCGGCCGTTTTTCCACCGATACCTCCATTACCGCCGAAGTCATGTGCAACGCCCAGATTGAGAATATCATCCGTATCGGCACCTGCGGGGCGCTGGATGAGAAGATGAAAGTCGGGGACTTGGTTATCGTGGATAAGGTCATCCGTGGCGACGGGGTAACTCCTTATTATGTGGAGGCTAAATTCCAGACCCAAGCCGATAAGAAGATTTCCGATACCCTGGAGGCCGCAGCCAAGGATTTAGGCGCGACAGTCCATCGCGGAACCTGCTGGACTACGGACGCGCTGCTGCGCGAAACCAGAGAATTGGTAGAGGGCAAGCGTAAAGATGGCGCAATAGCCGTAGACATGGTCTCCTCCGCGCTATTGACTATAGCGCAGCTGCATAAGGTCAAAGCCGGATCGATATTGGCTATCAGTGATAATGTGATCACCGGCGAGATGGGTTTTATGAATCCTTTGTATTATATGGCCGAAACCAAATTAATCGAAATCGCATTGGCAACAGTAAAAAAGTTAGCTTAATTTTGTCATCCTGAGGAGCGCGTAAGCTCGACGAAGGATCCAAGATGGCGTGGGATTCTTCAGCGCCTTCGGCGCGTTCAGAATGACAGTATTATTACACTTACATACTATGAATCTTTCCCCTCTATTCTGGCCAGTGCGTTTAGAAAAGGACCGCATCCTTATTCTTGATGAAACCCGCCTGCCCCACAAAGAAACTTATCTTCAAGCGCGCACCTTTAAGGATTCGGTTAAGGCGATCAAGCAGATGCAGACGCGGGCAGTGGGCCAGGTTTTATTGGTTATGTACACGTTTCTGCTTGAGGTGCGCAGAATCGATGATAAATCTCAACTGTTGCCGATCTTTGAGCGTATTGCCGTTGCTTTCAATAGCGCCCGCCCGACGCTCTCGTTTAAAATGCTTACCGATATGGTCTTAGGTTGGTCTCGCCAGGGCGCGCCGATAGAAAAAATGATTTTGGGTTTTCTCGAGGGGCTTAAGCAAGCGCGGATAAAGCAGGCCCAACAGGCCGCGTCTTTGTTGGTTGACGCGGATACGGTCTTAACTCATTGTAATGTAAGCGGGCTTATGCCGTTAATCGGGGATCTTTGCCGCCAGCAGCACAAGAAAGTATCTTTTTATGTCACCGAGACCCGGCCATATTTGCAGGGCTCGCGCCTGACCGCTTGGGAATTGCAGAAAGCGGGATTGCCGGTGACGGTGATCGCCGATAACATGGTCGCCCAGGTTTGTTTTGAGGGCAAGATCAGCAAGGTAATTGTAGGGGCGGATAATTTGGCTAAGAACGGAGACTTTGCCAATAAGATCGGTACCTATCAAATCGCGCTTATCGCCAAACATTTTCAGATTCCTTTTTATGTATTATGTCCTCCGGCTTCCGGAGCGCATTCGGGAAAAGACATTAAGATCGAAGTGCGTCCGGATAAAGACTTATTGGAGTTTGCCGGGGTGCGGGTAGCGCCTAAGGGGGTCAATGGATATTATCCGGCTTTTGACATAACACCCCATTATTTAGTAACTAAACATATTTATCTGGAGTTAGGCCGATGATTATTCTCAAAGAAAAATCTTTAAAAGACCAGATTATCCGGATGGGAAAAAAATTGTATGACTTGCGGCTGGTGGTGGCTCGCTCGGGGAACTTGAGCGCTAGGTTGGAAGACGATACTATTTTAATTACCGCCACCGGAGCAAGCCTGGGTAGCCTGGCCGCTGATGATATTGTTAAAGCGGATTTGAACGATCTTGAGGCCGCCAAGGCTAAAGGGGTAACTTCGGAATTCCCTTTGCACAGTTTAGTTTATAAGAATTTTCCCAATAAAGTGATCATTCATTGTCACCCGACGCTGGTTAACGCGTATTTTGCGGTGTCCTCGGATCTTAAAGCCCTGACGTTTGAAACTAAGCTTTATGTGGGTAACATCCCGGTTATCCCCCAGGAAACCCCATCCATAACCAAGCCGGAGTTGGTGGTGGAGGGTTTAAAGGCGAGCAATTTAGTGGTGTTGAAAAACCACGGGGTGGTATCCATCGCCGATGAATTCAGCGATGCCTTATATCTGATTGAAACCGTGGAAGAAGCGGTCAAGACCGCGGCTGTGGCCCGGCTGTTTAAACCGGATCTGCTGGATGAGCTGGATAAGGGATTAAAAGAGGACTTAGCCGCAAGTTTGGCTTACCCGATGTTTTCCCGAGAACATATTGAGGCTATTGTCGCGTTGGTGAATAAAGACGAATTTATCGCCCGGAAAGGCCAAGAGATGGGCCTGACCGTCAAGTTAGCCATCAAGATGGACAATGACGGGCTAGCCTATAAGTTTAATTTTGAGAACGGGAAGATCGTTAAGCTTGATTTTGACGCCGAGGCGCCGTACGTAATTTCAGCTCCGGCGTCGGTTTGGGAGCAGGTTTTCTTAGGCAAACTGGATTCCTTTGTGGCGGTAACCCAAGGCAAGATGAAGTTAACCGGAAACCTCGGGCAACTTTCGCGCTGGTACGTGCCGTTCTCGCGACTGTTCGAACTGTTTAGAAAAGTAAGGATAAAATAAGCGTAAAAAGACATCAAAAATTTAAAATCAAAGATCAAAATAACAGAATGAATTTCAAAATTAATCTGTCAGATATAATCTTTGAATTAACGCTCGGTTAGGAGGGAGACCATGGATTGGGGGATGAAGAATAGATTAAGCCAAGTGATCAAAGCTGACGGGAAATGTTTTTTTATGCCCATAGACCACGGTTATTTTCAGGGGCCGACCAGCTGTTTGGAGCGGCCGGGAGAAACAATCAAGCCTTTGATCAGATATTGCGATGCTTTATTTGTTACCCGGGGAGTGCTGCGCTCGGCTATTGACCCGGCGAATAGCTTACCCATAATTTTACGGGTTTCCGGCGGGACCAGCATGGCGGGGAAAGATTTGGCCAATGAAGGCCTGACGACATCGATAGAAGAGATCATCCGGCTCAATGCCCAGGCGGTGGGGATATCGGTATTCATAGGTAGTGAATACGAGAAGCAGACGCTGATGAATTTAGCGGAGTTGGTCAATAAGTGCGAGAATTACGCTATTCCGGTTATGGCCGTGACTGCCGTGGGCAAAGAATTAGAAAAACGCGATGCCCGCTATTTGGGGTTATCCTGTCGGGTCTGCGCGGAGTTGGGCGCTCGGATCGTGAAAACTTACTGGTGCGAGGATTTCGAAAAAGTGGTTAAAGGGTGTCCGGTTCCGGTGGTGATTGCCGGTGGACCGAAATGCACTACTGAAAAAGAGGTTTTTGAGTTTGTTTATGATGGGATGCAAAAGGGTGCTATCGGAATTAATTTAGGCCGCAACGTCTGGCAGTCGCCTTATCCGGTGGCCATGGCCGCGGCCTTACAGGCGATTATCCATAGTAATGCCGATGTCAAAAAAGCGCAGGTTGTTTTTGATGAGCTAAAGAACAAGAAATAATCTTCTGTCGAAGCCCGATATGAAAGTAGCCAGATATTATAAAAATAGCGATGTGCGGTTAGAGGAAATGCCTAAACCGCAGATTGGCGAAGGCGAAATCCTAGTTAAGGTTATAGCCAGCGGCATCTGCGGTTCGGATGTCTTGGAGTGGTACCGGATTAAAAAAGCGCCCCTAGTTTTAGGCCATGAGATTACCGGCGAAATCGTTGAGGTTGGCCAGGGCGTAGCTTCCTATAAAGTCGGCCAGCGAATTTTTGTTTCCCACCATGTACCCTGTAATACTTGCCGCTA
Organism: Candidatus Omnitrophota bacterium; assembly: GCA_041308885.1. Classification (GTDB taxonomy): domain Bacteria; phylum Omnitrophota; class Gorgyraeia; order Gygaellales; family Profunditerraquicolaceae; genus JBFZAQ01. The sequence goes on from JBFZAQ010000115.1 coordinate 16,748, forward strand.
TTGCCTAAGTGGAAATCATACGGTTTGTCAGACCTTGCAGACGACTAATTTCTTCCCCGGCGGATTTTCCGAATATCTGCGTGTTCCGAAGCTGAATGTTGACCGGGGAATTTTAGAGTTGCCCGCGGAAATTTCTTTTGAAGATGGGACGTTTATTGAACCGTTAGGCTGTGTTTTGCGCGGGCAGCGGATGGCCGGTTTAAAACCCGAGGATACGGTTTTAATCTTAGGCGCCGGTTTATCCGGCTTGCTGCATTTATTAGCCGCGCGAGCCCGCGGGGTCTCTCGAGTTATCCTTACCGATATCAGCGAATATCGTCTAAAGGCCGCTAAGGCCTTGGGCGCAACCGCGGCCATTAGCGCCATTGAAGATGTTGCGGCCACGTTGCGTAACTATAACGATGGTCGATTGGCCGACCAGGTAATTATTTGTACCGGGGCAACCGCGGCCTTTAC
>JBFZAQ010000116.1:0-4853 GCA_041308885.1 Candidatus Omnitrophota bacterium
AAAAGCCACGGCCTTGTCGGCGTCAACCGAAACCGGAAGAGTTACATTCTTGATCCGGTAATCGGGATTATTATAATTACCATAAAGGAAAGAACTGATACCTCTTTGCACCAAAACGCCATCCTCAAACTCAACCAGGTAATAGCGTACCGTACACCCTACACTGGCGGCATCGCGGGCGATAACGATACTGCTATCGGACTCAAACTGCGCGGTAAACAGGTTTTCGCGCGGATAATTAGTAGTATTAACGTCCACGTCCTCATAAAGCAAGATCAGTGTTTTAGACTGATTCACCGCTAAAACCGGGATACTGGTAGACATGTCATCAGCATCCAGGTAGACGTCACCGGTCTGCACCCGTTTTATCTGGACTGCGTGCGCCGGAGGACTGGCCCAAGTAAAAAAGAGCAAAGCCAGGATAGCGATCAACCCCATTGACTTGGCAACGCGCGGAAGTAAAGCGATTGCGGCTCTCATGGCTATTCTCCTTTGGGGCCTTTAATCGGCAGGCTCTCGGGCTCTTCTTCCGTCGAGACCAGGGCTGCTTCATCAGGCCTTTTTTGCGCCGGGCGCACGAAACTTATTTTAGTGGCGACTATCTTTTTTAACTCCGTATCATCATCAAATTTTTCGCTGATTAGATCATAGGATACGAAAACCGTATCGCCCATGACGAAGTCTTTGATACTCTGCTTATGCTCTATCTTAACGTTGGGATCAACATTAAAAGCCATCTCCAAACAAACCTGCTGGGTTTCATCCCGGCCATATTGCACGGCCATAAAATTTCCGCTTAATCCGGTAACCACGCCCTCAACGGTTTTATGCGCTACGGTCTTTAAGGGCTGCTGCTGCGAGGCCGGCGCCGGTTGAGTCACGTCCTCGGCGCGTAACTGTAGATACAGAGGATTAACTATAATATGAATAAAGCCGAATATTACCAAACCAACAAGCGCCTTTACCATCTTTATTCCCTCCTGCGATAGGTAACACTGGAAAATGAAAAATCCTGCGGCTCTTGACCATCTTCGCGCAGGCTGACTACACCGGTCATTTGTTCACTAGCAATCTCACCCCGCCAGGAAATACTAGAAGCGCCGGCGCTTTGCATGGTCTCCCAGGTCAAGCGCCCATCCTGAATCGAAGATGAGAAATTAGAATCGGGATACCCCTGCGCGTATAAACGCGCAGAGGTAAACTTGCCGGACTTGAAGATTAAATTATCCACAAGTTCGGCCCCACCTGAAACCGGCACCAGCTTAACCTGCCATTCCGTGCCGTTAATATCCTGCGGCCGGGTAAAAGCTGCCGCTGCTTTTGATTCGCCGATCAGAGTGTTGGCATTACGTTTCACATAATACAATGCCGCGCCGGCAGCGCCTACAATTAATAAAACAATAAAGCCGGTAGTAATAGCAAGAATTTTATAACGCCGGGTGTCCGCTTCCACTTTCTGCCCCTGCTGCCGGCCCTGTCTCTCGTAGGCCTGAATCTGAGACTTGACCATTTTGGCAAACTGCTCCGAACCCAAGACCCCGCCGCGGTGAATGCGTTTATGCACCAGCCGGCCTTCGTCCTCGGTCATCCCGGCCACCAGCCCGGCGTAATTATTATCGTTAAGCATCTTTAAGACTTCATCAATCTCGCTGTTCATCTGCGGGCCGGTAGAGACGGCTTGCGGATTCAGATAGGCCGGATAACTGGAATACCGGTAATCCGCGGCATTGACCGCGACATTTACCCGCTGCGGATTAAGATGAATATAGGCGGTCATCTTCAAAAGATTCGGCTGGCGCTCAATAAGGGCGGCCTTAAACCGCTCGCGGAAAAGATGGCCTTTGCGCTCATAGCGGCTGTTAAAACTTTTTGTATAGGTATTATTAAGATTATGCATAAAATCCGAAACCTCTTCGGTTTCAATCAGCATATGCACGTGGTCCGGCATAAGCGCGTAGGCGTATAACCGCACACCGTATTGCTGCTTATATTTTTGGATCAACTCTAAAAACATGGCGTAATCCTCGCTAGCACGAAAAATCTGCTCATTTAAAACTGCCCGGCAAGTTACATAATAAAGAACGTCTTTAATGTACAATCTCGGTAACCGGGGCACCTTTTTCTCCTTCTTGCCTGGCACTTCGGCTATTTTTTCTGATTGTGCCTGGCACTTTCCCAAAATTTCAAAAAAAACCTAGGCAAAAGTTTGGCCTAGGTCTTAAAACATTGGAGCTTCGGTGGTCTGCCGATCCGCGAAAAATAATCGCGGACGCACGACTTTGCGTCCCCAGGTTACCCTGTGTTTGCCTTTTCGTTCCCTTGATCCGAATTGTCTATTTAAAGTATAGCACGCGATTTTCAGACTGTCAAGATGACGGCTAAAATAAAGGAGCGTTCTCTCGCGCATTGAATGATATTATATAATAATACTGGGAAATAGCAATGATTAATCACAGACTATTTATTTTTCTTACGCAGTTGGCTCTTGAGCAAATAGGAAAATGATTTCCAGCTGCACTTGGCTTCGTCAAAAGAAGAAAGCAGAAGAATCCGCTTAAGGATATAACCCGGCCGCAAGTAGAACTCACGGTAGGCGCGGTCAATGGCGGCGCTCAAGTACTCGGGAGTAACTCCCTCAAGCTTGACCACACTATGGGAAGTGCCGTCATAATCCGACCACTGGCCTGAAAGCAGGATATTGTCTTTGCGGCACTGATCATAGAAGGCGGTTCCCGGGTAGGGTATAGCCAGGGAAAATTGGACAAAATCGATCGGCGATTTCTTCAAGAAGGCCAAAGTCCGCTCGATGCTGGCTTTAGTCTCTCCGGGAAAACCCAACATTACCGTAGCGTGCAATCTCAAGCCCTGACTTTTGGCTAGGCTGATGAAATCTTCTATCCTTTTGATAGTCAAGCCTTTTTGCATGCGCAAAAGAAGCTCGTCATCCAGGGATTCAATGCCAAAACGCAGCATATAACAGCCGGCTTGCTTCATCTGAACCATTTGCCCTTTGTCAATGGTGTCACAACGCGTGAAACAACTCCAGTCTAAACGCAAGCCGCTATTGTGAATCTGCCGGCAAATTTCCCGGACATGTTCTTTGTTCAAAGTAAAGGTATCGTCGTCAAAAAAAACTTCCCGCACTCCGAATCGCGAGCTTAAAATGCGCATTTCCTCGACCACCAGGCGCGGATCGCGAAAACGGACCCGCCCTCCGTACATCACTTGCGGGCCCACGCAAAATAAGCACTTAAATGAACAGCCGCGGCTGGTCAATAAAGACATATACGGCCGGCGCCGGGTTATCGGATCATGATACTGGGCAACGGGAAGTTGTTCATACGGCAGGATCGGCAGCGCGTTTAGATCCGCGAGTTCGCGGCGCGGATTAATACAAATACCGGCACCATCCCGAAAAGCGAGCCCGGTAATTGAATTTAACGGCGATTTGTTCTCCAATGCCCCGGCCAATTCTAGAATAGTAAACTCATATTCGCCGACGCAGACGAAATCAACCGGGTAATTCTCCAATGTCTCCCGGGGCAAAGCGCTGGTATGCTGGCCGACAAAACAAAGAGCGCAACCATAACGCTCTTTAAGAGCCGCGGCGATCTGAAAATCATTGTCAATGCTGGGAGTACAAACCTCCATCACCAGCAAGGAATCCCGGGTCAAAAACCCATTAAGCTGATCCCGGGAAAGCCCGGACACCGCGGCATCGATAATCCGCGCGTTTATTCCTTTGCTCAACAGTAAACCGCAGGCGCCGGCAAGATAAAGAGGAGGAACCGAAATACCGGAACGATTCACGCTGCCCTCCCAGCGGCTGGAACGCGCATGAAAACCTTTACCCGGGGGATTCAAAAAAAGGACGTTCATTTTTTTAAAAGATTTAAGCTTCCCCGCGCCAGCGCGGCAAGCCAGATGATATTGCGCAGCATAAGTACCGCGAACGTAGAAAAAAATCCGGCGCTGCCTCTTTCTCGGCCGACATAAAAAGCCACCGGCAAGAAATTCGCTAAAAGCAGGACGAGAAAAACCAAAAAAATCGCCATGCTCAGCGGGCTTGCGGTAAATAGCCAAGCTAATAAATAAATCAAGCCAAGGCCGGTAAAAACGGCCTGAAAACGCAGCAGGAAAGGAAAAAAGTCATCCTGGAAAAATACGCGCTTACTTCTATCGCGCAGAATCCTGATGTGGCTTACCCCATTGCGATAATTGCGCTTAAGGTATAATCTTAAGTTATCTTCCGGGTCATGAAAGGCCAGCATCCCGCGCTCATAAATTACCCGGTACCCCTTTTCAATGATCCGATAACCGATATCGGTATCTTCGCCGCCGACAATAAAGCGGGGATCGAACATTCCGGCATCAAGGAGGGCTTTTTTACGAAAAACGGCAACCGGACAAGAGACGCTTTTGGCCCGGGGGCCCCTCCGGGCGAAACGCACGGCGTACTCTGCCTCGCGAATAGCCGAAAGGGTATTAGTAACCCGATAGTGCAGCCACCCGGTAACCGCTCCCACACCCGGATCCTGCAGGTGAGGCATCGCGCGTTTTAACCAATCGGGATGCACCCGGCAGTCGGCGTCGGTAATGGCGATAAATTCAGCTTTACTCTGCCCAATTCCAGCGTTACGTCCGGCAGCCACTCCGGAATGCGGTATATCGAAAACCGTAATCCTGCCTTCAAGCTTTTTTAATATTTCTCCGGTTCTATCGGTGCTGGAGTCGTTGACAACAATAACTTTTTTATCCGGGTAATCCGCGCCCAGGAGCGCCTGCACGCAGGCTAAGATGCAATTTTCTCCGTTATACACCGCGACCAAGCAATCGATCTGGGAAGGCATAAT
>JBFZAQ010000117.1:0-7163 GCA_041308885.1 Candidatus Omnitrophota bacterium
ATTTTGGGGAGCGTGCGCTTGGGGGCTCAGCGCTGGCTTAAGTTCGCTTGGTTTAATTTTCAGCCTTCGGAAGTAGTCAAGCTTATCGTGGTAATCTTCTTGGCCAGATATTTTAGTCGAAAGTCGGCCGATGATATTGGGCTGCGGGTTGCCAGGTTAGGCGTTACCCGGGCGTTTATGTGGCCATTTTGTTTTGTGGCTATACCCATGATATTGATTATTAAGCAGCCGGATTTAGGAAGCGGGATGATGGTCTTTTTGATATTCATGGGAATAATTTTTCTCGCGGGAGTACGTAAAAAGTATATCATCATGGCGATATTGGTTATCGCCGCTTTATGCCCCGCGGTTTGGCATGGCCTGCGGGATTATCAACGCGACAGATTGCTGGTTTTTGTGAATCCTAATATTGACCCGTTGGGCGCCGGGTATACAATCATTCAGTCTAAAATTGCCGTTGGGTCAGGCGATTTTCTGGGTAAGGGATGGCTCGCCGGAACACAGAGCCAGCTGCGGTTTCTTCCGGAGTCCCATACGGATTTTATCTTCGCTACTTATGCCGAGGAACGCGGTTTTTTAGGCGTATTTTTGTTGTTTTTGCTGTATGCGGCATTGTTAACGCGGGGTATTTCTATCGCCCGAAAGACGGGTGATCAGTTCGGTAAATTGCTAGGTTACGGAATTTGTTTAATGCTGGCTTTGCAATCATTTGTCAATATCGCGATGAATGTCGGATTGGCCCCGGTAGTCGGGATCCCCTTGCCGCTTATGAGCTATGGCGGGTCATCGGTTATCGTGAGTTTTGTGGCGCTAGGGATTTTGGTGAATATCGGCCGCGACAGGACGGTGTTTTAGGAGGTGGGCGGGAGTGGTCAATAGTCAATAGTCAATGGTCAATAGTCTATAGTCTATAGTCAATAGTCAATAGACCATAGACCATAGACTACTGACCATAGACCATTAACTATAGACCAATTCATCCAGGAGCGAATTATGTACGAAGATCTCTTATTGGGCGTTTCCAAGCCTGCCCGTTATATCGGCAAAGAGTGGAATGTCTCCGGTAAATCTTTTGCCGCGGCGCAGGTGCGTTTCGCGTTATGTTTTCCCGATCTTTACGAGGTCGGGATGAGTAATGTCGGTGTGCGGATACTGTACGGATTATTAAACAGTATTGAGGGAGTGGTCTGTGAACGCTTTTTTTCCCCCGAACTGGATATGGAGTCAGCGCTGCAGAACAGCGGCCGGCCGATACTTTCTTTGGAGTCGGCCGCGGGATTACGCGATTTTGATCTGGTGGGATTTTCTCTTGGTTACGAGCTTAATTATCCCAATGTGTTGTCTTTGTTGTCCTTGGGGGGTGTGCCTCTCTTGGCGAGCGAAAGAGACGCTTCTTATCCTCTGATTATCGGAGGCGGGCCATGTGTTTTGAATCCCGAACCGCTGCATGAGTTTTTCGATATCTTCGTGATTGGGGAGGGCGAAGAGGTCATTGGTGAACTTACTACCGCTTACCGGGCGGCGAAAGCTGAATTTAAATCCGGGGCTATCTCTAAGCAGGAATTACTATTGAAATTGGCCCAGATCGAAGGCGTCTACGTGCCTTCGTTATATGAAATTACCTACCGCGATGACGGTACTATAGCTTCCCGCCGGCCTATCTGCGCACAGGCCCCGGAAGTCATCCGTAAGCGAGTGGTGAAAGATTTAGACGCGGCATATTATCCGTCGCGTTGGATGGTCCCTTATATACAAGTAGTCCACGATAGGGTGTGTATCGAGATTATGCGCGGGTGTCCTAATCGGTGTCGGTTCTGTCAGGCCCGCCAACAGTATTACCCGTTCCGGCAGCGGAGCTTAGAAAAAATCCAGTCCCTGGCGCAGGCTGCTTATCGGGCAACCGGTTATGAGGAGATTTCGCTCGGGGGGCTCTCAGTTACGGACTATCCGCGTATAACTGAGTTGCTTAAGTCGCTTATCGCTTTCTTTTCGGCTGATAAGATAGCGGTCTCGCTTCCGTCGATAAAACCGCGGGATATGGTTAGTGATTTATCCGGGATCATTGCTTCCATAAAAAAGACCGCTTTGACTTTCGCCCCGGAAGCAGCCAGCGAAAAGATGCGCCAGGTTTTGGGTAAGGATTTTGATATCGAGGAATTTAAGCGCGCGCTGGCGCGTTCCTTTGAGCTGGGCTATCAGCACATAAAATTGTATTTTCTTATCGGCATTCCCGGTGAGCAGTCAGGGCATCTTCAAGAGATCGTTGATTTTTGCCGGCAGGCGGCGGATATGCGCAGAGATTATGATAGCCGCAGAGGCCAGGTTAATGCCAGCATTAATGCTTTGATTCCTAAGCCGCACACTCCGTTTCAGTGGTGTTCTATGGAAGGGGAGGCTTCGATTTACCAAAAGCAGCAAGTTCTTAAAACTCTTAACCGAAGCCGTAACGTGCGACTTGCCTTTCATGACAGCCGGATGAGCGTTATGGAAGCGATTCTGTCTAGAGGAGATAGGCGTTTAAGCCAGGTAATTTGGCGGGTATTTAGTCAGGGTGGCCGGTTTCAGGCCTCGGGTGATCATTTTAATTCTCAGTTGTGGCAGCAGGCCTTAGCCGCAGAGCATCTGGATAGCGGCTTCTATTTGCGCCAGCGGCAGATAGATGAAATATTGCCCTGGGATTTCCTGGATCTGGGTGTACCGAGATCTTGGCTGGAGTCAGAATATAACAAGGCTATTGCCTTATCGTAAGTTACAATGTATAATAAAGCATTATTTTCGTTAATTCCGCGTTCTGCGCAATCTGGTTGGTTATTGAATTTTAATTCGCAAGGCTAAATCATGCTGGGAAGACGGGTAACCAATAAACAACTGGGCGAATTATTAATCGAGCAGGGAATTATTACTCAAGCCCAGTTGGAGGCTGCCCTGCAGGCGCAGCGTGAAAAAGGCGGCTTGATCGGCGAGATCTTGGTTATCTTGGGGATTGTTAAAGAAGAAGATATCGCTCAGTCCTTGACCGCGCAATACGGATTTCCTTATTTGCCGCTGGCTAATTATGAATTAAACCCCGAGATTGTTAAAGTGATCCCGATTCGCGTGGCCCGTCAGTTTTTGGTCATGCCGATAGATAAAATCGGGACCAATTTAACCGTGGCTATGTCCAACCCGCTTAACGCCCAAGCTATCGAGGACGTGGAATTGATTTCCGGATGCAAGGTGCAAACGTTTGTCTCTACGGCTTCAGACATCAAGCAGGCGATCGATAAATATTACAAGGAAAAAGAGTAACGTGTTAGCATATAGCCCAGAGTATTTAGCGTATAGTCGCGCTACTTGCTAGATCCTCATTAGCTTAAACGCTAAACGATGACATCTCTCAAAGACCGGCTTACCGAACTGCTCATCCATAACAAACTCCTCTCCGAAGAACAGCTTAATGAGGCCCTTACCATGCAAAAGGAAAAAGGGGGCCGGCTAAGCGACATCATTATCAGTCTGAATTATATTAAAGAAAACGATCTTATGTCGATACTCAGCGAAGGGCTGGGATTTCCTTTGATCGACTTAAAACGTTTTAAGATCGAACAGGAAGTGGCTAAGCTGGTCCCCTTTGATATTGCTAATCATTATCATATCATCCCGGTATCCAAAATTGGAGATACCGTGACACTGGCGATGGCTGATCCTTTGAATATCTTTGCCATTGACCATATTTCGTCTTTGACCGGTTACAAGATTAACCCGATCATATCTTCCACAAAAGATATCGCTCAAGCTATCGAATTGTATTATCCGGATGCTACGGGGGGAGTCATTGATGACCTGGTTCAAGAGATCAATGTATCTTCGATCGAGTTGGTCAAAGAGGAGAAGGATGCGGGATTAAGCGATCAAGAGTTAAGCCGTATTTCCCGGCAAGCTCCGGCAATAAAGATGACCAATGTTATTTTGGATGAGGCGGTGAAGAAAAAATCTTCGGATATCCTGATTGAACCGTTCGATAGAAAACTGCGCATTCGTTTCCGTATCGACGGTGTTCTGCGCGAGACGACCCCTCCTCCGCGGAATATGCATCTTTCGATTGTTTCGCGTATAAAGGTAATTGCTGATTTGGATATCGCGGAGCATCGCTTGCCTCAGGACGGCCGTTTTAAGGCTAAGATATCGGGTAAAGAGGTGGATTTCCGCGTATCGGTATTGCCTTCCAGCTTTGGCGAAAAAGTGGCTATACGCATCCTGGATAAATCGACCGCGACGCTGGATATTGAAAAGCTCGGGTTTACCAATGAAGTCGTAGACAAATTAAAAAAATTAGCCAAGCTGCCTCATGGTATGATGTTGGTTTGCGGGCCAACGGGAAGCGGCAAGACTACGACGTTGTATTCATTGTTGAAATTTGCCGATGCGCCGGATAAGAATTTGGTTACGGTTGAGGATCCGGTGGAATATCAGCTTGAGGGGATTAACCAGGTAGCCGCCCGGCCGGATATCGGGTTGACCTTTGCCAGCGCCTTGCGGGCCATTTTGCGCCAAGATCCCAACGTCATAATGATCGGCGAGATTCGCGATTTTGATACCGTTGATATCGCCATCAAGAGCGCTTTGACCGGACATCTGGTGCTGTCTACGTTGCACACGACTACGGCTAGCGGCGCTATCGCCCGCCTAATCAATATGGGCGTCGAGCCTTTTATGATTGATGCTGCTTTAGTCTGTGTTACAGCGCAGCGTTTAGTCCGCAAGATTTGTTCTCGTTGCAAGGAGGAATACGCGATTAATCAAGAGATTATCGATATTTTAAAGTTACCCGTGGGAAGCAAGAAGCCGGTGTTTTACCATGGGAAAGGCTGTCCGCATTGCACTAATTCCGGATATAGCGGCAGAGTCGGAATCGCCGAAGTTCTGTTATTGTCAGTCCCGGTTAGGTCGTTGGTCATGCACCATGCCCAGGAGCATGAAATCAAGGCCTTGGCCCGTAAAGAAGGTATGCGCACGCTTAGGGAGCAAGGGCTGGAGGCGGCGCTGCGGGGAGATACGACTATTGAAGAGGTCTTAAGGGTCACGGCGGCGGACGAATAATGCAAGGCATAAAAGAAACACTCCTTTCATTACTGGGAAAGACCAAGGATATCAGCAAGGATGCCTTGGATAAGGCCTTGGTTTTGCATAAGCAGCAGCAGATACCTTTGCGCCGGGCTTTGATTCAACAGGGGATTATTTCCGAAGAAGGATTGCTAGCTTTGTTATCCCAACAGCTGCATGTCCCGCAGCTGCATATTGACAAGCATAAATTCGATCCCGACGCGCTGAATTTGATCCCGGAACACATGGCTAAACAATACAACGTTATCGTGCTTTCGCGTATGGGTAGTACTATTACCGTGGCTATGTCTGATCCTCTTAATATATTAGCGTTGGATGATATCAAGATTGTTTCCGGCTGTGACATCGATATGGTGCTTTGCCCGGAAGAAGAGATAATCCGGGCTATTGATGAACAGTATCGTTCGGCGGCCGGGGGGGATGTCGAAGAAATTCCGGATGACCTCCTCGCGGTGGAGCCCGTGGCTGAAGGCCAGGAGGCTGAGGTTATTAAAGATCAGGAGATTGAACTTTCCAGCGCTGTGCGGGAGAGCGAGAAGCCCCCGATTGTAAAGCTGGTGGATTTAATGCTGACTCAGGCCTTAAAAAAGCGGGCCTCTGATATCCATATCGAGCCGGAATTAACCTGTATGCGGGTCCGGTACCGAGTGGATGGCGCTTTGCACGAATATTTCAAGATTCCCAAACAAAGCCAGAACGCCGTAATCGCGCGTCTTAAGATTATTTCCGGACTGGACATTACTGAAAATCGCATCCCGCAGGACGGCCGGTTTAGAGTCCGCGCTGAAACCAAAGAGATTGATTTCCGCGTTTCCAGCCTACCGACGACGTTCGGGCAGAAGTTTGTGCTGCGGCTTTTAGATAAAGCTAATCTTTCTATCGGTCTGGACAAGCTGGGTTTTTCCGAAGTCCCGCTGAAGACCTTTAAAACTGCGGTAAGTAAGCCCTTTGGCATGATCCTGGTAACCGGGCCGACTGGTTCCGGTAAATCTACAACTTTATATTCGGTGCTGAACCAATTGAATACTCCCGAGAGGAATATTATCACGATTGAGGATCCGGTGGAATATCAGGTAGACGGGATTACGCAGGTGCATGTTAAGCCGGATATCGGCTTGGATTTTGCCACGGGATTACGCTCAATCTTACGCCAAAGCCCGGACGTAATTATGATTGGGGAGATCCGTGATCCCGAGACTGCTGATATTGCTATTAAGGCATCCTTAACCGGCCAAGTTGTGCTTTCTACTTTGCATACCAATGACGCAATCTCCAGTATTACCCGCTTGATCGATATGGGCGTTGAGCCATTTTTGGTAGCTTCCAGCTTAATTATGTTATGCGCGCAGCGGCTCTGTCGAAAGCTGTGCCTTAAGTGCCGAGTTCCGGTTGAAGTTCCCGCTGAGTTTCTTTCCGGCATAGGATTTCAGAACAAGACTACTTTTTATGCCGCTAAAGGTTGTAAGTACTGTAATAATACGGGTTTTTACGGCCGGATCGCGATTTTGGAGACGGTGCTCATTAATGACGTTATTCGCGAGATGGTAATGAAAAAGAAGCCTTTGGATGAGATTCGCAGGTATGCCATCGAATCGTGCGGGATGTGCACGCTGCGCGATGATGCCTTTAACAAGGTTAGAGACGGCACCACCACGCTGGATGAGGCCCTGCGTGTAACGACCGAGGAATAATTTATGAACAGCGACGATAATAGAATTTTGGTAGTCAGCGATGATGAGTCGGTCGCCCGGTATCTGGCCGATGAGTTAATTAATAATTTTGGATATGACGTAACTATTGTTTCTTTTAGCAAGGCAGCAGCCAGCCGAAATTTTGATGAGCCTTACCCGGTAGTTATCGTAAGTTATAACGAATTTAGCGAAGTTGTCCAGCAATGTATTCAGGAGTTTAAACGTACGGATCAAGAGTGCGTTATTATAGGGTTTACTAAGCATGATCCGGCTCAGTTAAGCAGGGAAACTGCGCGCTTGGGGATGTATGAAGTGCTTGGGCACCCGCTACAGTTCGATAAACTGTCGATAATTATAAAAAAAGGCCTT
>JBFZAQ010000118.1:0-7708 GCA_041308885.1 Candidatus Omnitrophota bacterium
GGCCGTCTTGAACATTATGACTCTTGGTCACTACTGCGCCTGCCCCGGTTCGCGCGCTCCGGCCGATAGTAACCGGAGCCACCAAAACACTGTCCGAACCGATAAAAGCCTTATCCTTGACTACCGTTATCCCTTTATGGAAGCCGTCGAAATTCGCCGTAACTGTCCCCGCGCCGATATTGACCATTGAACCGATGCGGCTGTCGCCCAAATAACCAAAATGCTTAGCGAAAGTTTTAGCGCCGATCCGGGAACGCGATACTTCCAGGAAGTTACCGATGGTTACATCGTCAGCAACGCGGGTCCCAAGGCGCAGATGAATGAACGGGCCAACCGAACAACGAGCCCCGATTGTAACACCGCTTTCTATTACTGTAAAGGGGTAAATCACGGTATCCGGCTTGATCTTAGCCCCAAAACCGATAAACGCCGAAGCCGGGTCGACAATGGTCACTCCGGATTCCATCAAGTCCTGATTAATCCTGCGCTGCATAATGCCGTTTACTTTAGCCAGATCCGCGCGGGAATTGATCCCTAGCGCTTCATCAGCGTCTTCCAGGGTCACCTGCTCGACAATCCGGCCGCTGCCGTACAAAATACCTATGGCATCGGTTAAATAATACTCTTTCTTGCGGTTATTCGGCTTGATGCGCCCAAGAACAGACTTAAGGGCTTCAGCCTTAAAACACATTATGCCGGTGTTGATCTCTTTAATCGCCTTCTGGACCTCATTGGCATCCTTTTCTTCAATTATTCCCGAAATGGTAAAGTATTTATCGCGCACGATCCTGCCGTAACCCTGAGGCTTCTCCAGTGTCGCGGTCAATAAAGTTACATCCGCCTGCCGGTCAAGATGGGTAGCGACTAATTTCTTGATCGTCTGGGTTTTTAATAAAACCGTATCACCGTATAGAACCACAACGGTGCCCTTGAAACTACCCAAAACGCGTAACCCGGTAGCCACAGCATCGGCAGTGCCGGCAATTTTTTTCTGGATAGCCACAGTAATGCCCGCGGCCACATGCCGGCGGGCCAACTCATGTTTGTAACCTAATACGCAGACCGCTTTTTTGACTTTCAGTTCCGCAATTAAACTACAGACATACCCCAACATCGGCCGGCCGCAAACCGGATGCAGCACCTTAGGAGTAGACGACTTCATCCGTTCGCCTTTACCGGCGGCTAAGACTACACAAGCGATATTCTTCACTATCCAGCTCCCGTCTTGATAATCTCAACTCTTAACTTTAAACTTTGAACTATTAGATTGCAATTGCCCGGCATGGACTCGAACCATGACAGTCAGACCCAAATTCTGATGTGCTACCATTACACTACCGGGCAGAAAGCGGCATAGGCTTTCATCTTTTAATACTGTAAGTCCGCAAAAATACCTTAACCTTAGCAATCTCCGCGAGTTTCCTTCTTGCTGCAACGAGCTATACAGTACGCGCAGCAAACACGGCCCATCGCCCCAAACGACTTAAACTCCGACAGGCGGTAAGCGCCTGTTTCCGAGACGCGGTAATCCCGAATACCGTCGGGCCACTGCCGGACATCAAAACGGATTTCACGCCAAAATGGATGAGATCGTCCTTAACCCGCTGTATTTCGGGATATAGCTTGACCGACACCTGCTCCAAGCTATTAAACAAAACCCCGCCCGCCCAAGAAAGGGGATTCTTCTCTAAGGTTAGGAGTAGAATTTTAACATTATATTGGGGTTTTGTCAACCCAAAACTCTTTATCCTGTCGTAAGTTTGGTAAATTAGAGGAGTAGAGACCGAAAACCTGGGAAAAACCAGGATATGCCATAGGCGCACCTTATGCAGCCCTTGAAGCGCGGATATCTCATCTCCCCGCTGAGTACCTAGACCAAAGGGGATATCCGCGATAAAAAAAGGCACATCCGCGCCAATTTTTCGGCCTAATACCGCCAGTTTGCTTTTAGGGAGGCGTAAATCCCATAAACGATTAAGTCCGCTTAGGACGCAAGCCGCATTACTTGAACCGCCGCCCATGCCGCTGCCTACCGGAATACGCTTACGGATAAATATGGATACGCCTCCGGAGACTTTATATCTTTTTTGCAGTAAATTTGCGCTGCGATAAGCCAGATTCGACTCACCGCCAGGGACCTGCGCGCTATCGCAACGCACTAAAATCCGGCCGTCATCACGCCGAGTCAAATAAATAATATCGTGCAAGCTGATACGTTCAAATACCGTTCGCAGGGTATGAAAATTATCTTTGCGGCGGTTAACCACTTCCAGATAGAGGTTGACTTTGGCAAAAGAAGGAAGGATCAGTTGTTTCACGGGATGGGTCCGGCTGGATTATGGGGCAACAATCCTCATTACTGCTTTTTCAATATCTGCCGGGGTTAAATTATATTCCTGAAGCAGCTCTTCCGGCTCGCCTGACTGGCCGTATCTATTCTTCACCCCTACCCGGATAACGGTAACGGGATATTTCTCAGCAACGATCTCGTCAATACTCGAGGCTAGGCCGCCGATCACCGTATGCTCCTCGGCGACCACAATACCCTTAGTCTGTTTGGCAGCGGCAATGATGGCCTCGCTATCAATTGGCCGGATAGTATGCACATTGATCAGCCGCACACGGATGCCTTTCTGAGCCAGATTTCTCGCCGCGGTCAACGCCGACTGCACCATAATACCGCAGGCCGCCACGGTAACATCGTTACCTTCGGTAATCTGCTGGGATCTCCCCAGGATAAAATTGCCCTTGTTCTCGACCGTGGTGATCTTCGGCCTGCCTAGGCGGATGTAAAACGGACCCGGAGTCTTAATAGCGGCATCGACGGCTTCCCGGGTCTGCGGACCGTCACAAGGGACAACGATATGCATATTCGGGATCACCCGCATTAAAGCAATATCTTCAATGGCTTGGTGGCTGGCCCCGTCGGGGCCGACAGTAATCCCGGCATGGGTGGCGACTATCTTAATATTAAAATTATTGTAACAAACGGTGTTCCGCACCTGATCCCAGGCCCGTCCGGTAGCAAACATGGCAAAGGTGGATACAAAAACAATCTTACCACAGCTGGCTAATCCGGCAGACGCCGCCATCATGTTCTGCTCGGCTACCCCGAAATTAAAGAAGCGCTCCGGGAAAGCTTTGGCAAACAGGCTGGTGCGGGTTGAACCGGAAAGGTCCGCGTCCAAAACCACGATCTCTTTGTGCTGCTCGCCCAGTTCGACTAAAGCCTTACCGTATACGTCGCGTTGGTATAATTGCTCCATAATTAATAGTTAAATGACCTGAAAATAAATGGAAATATATAGAAATTAATAGAAATAAATTTACCGAAAACAATGAATTTCAATGAATTTCAATTAATTTCCATGAATTTCCCTGTATATCTCTCGATTTCACTGTAATTCTTTTAATGCGATTTCGGTTTCTTCCTTAGTCGGAGCCCGGCCGTGGAAATCCCCCACGTTCTCCATGAAAGACACCCCCTTGCCCTTAATCGTGCGGGCGATGATAATCGAAGGCTTACCCTTGGTCTCCCGGGCTTGCTGAAAGGCCGCCAGAATTTGCGGCATATCATGACCGTCAATTTCGATCGCCTGCCATCCGAAAGCCTTCCATTTGTCGGCCACCGGCTCGATATTCATGATCGCCGATACCTTGCCGTCTATCTGAAATCCATTGTTATCCAGAATGGCGCAAAGATTATCGCAACCGTAATGACTGACGGCCATAGCTGCTTCCCAAATATTGCCTTCCTGAGTTTCACCGTCTCCCATAAGACAATATACGCGATATGATTTCTTATCCACTTTGGCTGCCAGGCTCATCCCCAAAGCCACGGATAACCCCTGGCCCAGCGAACCGGACGCGACTTCCACTCCCGGAGTACGCCGATCAGGATGCCCCTGCAGTATGGAACCGAACTTACGCAAGGTAAATAACTTTTCCTTGGGGAAATATCCGGCCTCAGCCAGAACTGAATACCAAAGAGGACAACAATGCCCTTTGGACATATGGAATCTGTCCCTGTCGGGCCAATGCGGTTTCTGAGAATCATGCTCCATTACCGCGAAATAAAGCGCGGTCACCAGATCAGTCGCGGAAAGGCTGCCTCCGGGATGTCCGGAGTTGGCTTTAGCCACCATTTCGACGATCGAACGGCGGATATGTTTAGCTTTATCTTGAAGGTCTTTAATCTTTTGACCGTTAAATTCCACCATTAATTAACAATTTGTATTACAAATACTCGTGGAAATTAATAGAAATAAATTGCAATTAATTGAAATTTATTGTACTCGATCAACTTATTTCCATTAATTTCTATATATTTCGATGTATTTCAATGCCTATCCGATTTATTATCTTGATTATTAGCGTCCAACTGCTGAATCTTCTCTTTAATAGTATCCTGCTCCGGGCTCAGTTGGAGTGACTTATCCCAATTTACCTTAGCATTTTCGGAATCGCCGGTCTTTAAATACGCATCGCCCAAATGGTCGTAGATAACTGCATCCTCGAGAATCCCGGCCGCCTGTTTTAATGTCTGGGCCGCATCATCAAACTTGCCCTGCCGATAAAACAACCAACCCAGGCTATCTAAATACGCGCCGTTATCCGGCTGCAATTCCAGGGCCTTGCGAATCATAATTTCGGCATCCCCGAGGTTCTTGCGCAGCTCAACGTAAAAATACCCCAGATAATTAAGGGCTTCGTCATAATCCGGGTCAATCTCGATGGCTTTACGCAACTCCTGCTCGGCTTTATCATTCTGTTCCAGCTCATCATAAACAGTGGCCAGAAAAAAATGGGCTTGCGCATCCTCTGCGGACAAACCAATGGCCAGCCGATAAACCTCCTCAGCCTCCTTAAGCTTCTTCTGCTGGATATACAAGGCACCCAGCGTCTTATAAATATCGATATTCTCCGGCTGCTGCTTAGAAGCGTTTTGTAAGGCCAGTTCGTATTCCCGTGTCGCTTCTTGAGCGTTATTTTGTAATGAATACAGAAGAGCCAATAAAGCGTGCGACTCTACCGTTTCGGGATCTAAGGCGCTGACTTCCTTGAGCTCTTCGACCGCCTGCGGAATATCGTTTTTTTTAATATAGCACGACGCCAACCCTAAATGAATATAGGTATTGGCTTTATCCAGCTTAAGCGCTTGACGATATTCCTGTATCGCATTATCCAGCCGGCCGGCCTGCTCATGGACAGTAGCTACAATATAGTGGGTCAAGGCCGAGGTCTCTTTTTTTTCCAGCGCATGGGCACAACCTGCCCATAACCCCAGAACAAGCAGACCCAAAAATATACTTCTCTTTTGAGATAAAAGATCCATGGAGGGTATAAGATAGAATTACGCGTGACCTCGCTGTCCCCGCCTGCGAACCAACTGATGCGCGCTTACGGGAACAACGAGGCGACTAGACATAAATCTTATTTCTAACCCCAGGCTCGCTTCTTCAAATGACGAAGACGACGACGCGCTTTCTTGCGCTTATGCGTCCTGATCTTTCTCTTTTTTCGTTTCCTACCGCACGGCATTGTTTGCCCCTTTCACTCTTACATCGACGTAATTACCAATGACCAAATCCCAAACCCCAATGAATGACCAACCTCCAATTGGACATTGGTCATTGATGATTCATTGGGATTTGGATATTGGAATTTGATCATTAATCCTAGTATATTACCTTATTCAACGGATACTCAATAATCCCTTGAGCGCCAGCTTCTTTAAGCCCGGGAATTAATACCCGGACCACCCGCTCATCAATCACCGTATCAATAGCGTACCAATTATCGTCGGACAAATCGGAAACGGTGGGCTTCTTTAAAGCCGGCAGCAGCGCCAAGACTTTCTTAAGATCGGGTTTTCTAACATTCATCTTAAGCCCAACCTTATCTTCGGCCGCGATCGCCCCTTGCAATAACATGGCAATCTGTTCCATCTTGCTGCGTTTCCAGGTATCTTTATAGGCTTTCTTATTGGCGATAAACCGGGTAGTCGACTCGCAGATTGTGCCGATCTCCACCAATTTATTAGCTTTCAGGCTGCGCCCGGTTTCCGTCAACTCCACAATCGCGTCCACCAGCCCGGAGCTGACTTTGACTTCCGTGGCCCCCCAGCTAAATTCAACATCCACATCGACGGAGCGCTTACGGAAATACTCTTGAGTAACCCGCACTAATTCGGTAGCTATGCGTTTACCCTTAAGCTGTTTAAAAGACGTGATACCTGAGGCCTGGGGGACGGCTATAACCCAACGCACCTTGTTCATACCTTGCTTAGCATACAATAAATCGCATACCCGCACAACATCCGACCCGTTCTCTAACACCCAATCATTGCCGGTAATCCCGCAATCTAAAGCGCCATCATCCACATAACGGGACATTTCCTGGGCCCGCAACAGCACCGCTTCAATATGAGGGTCATCCACCGACGGAAAATAGGAACGTTCAGACGGCACGCTCAGATTAAAGCCGGCCTTCTTAAACATTTTGAAAGTGGATTCCTGAAGGCTCCCCTTTGGTAAACCGAGCTTTAATATCTTGTTCATTAATCATTCCTCCGGCTGCGCATTCCTTGCCCCGCGATGCGCACGGATTGTTATTATACAGACCCCCGGGGTTGTTGTAAAGGGAAAAAGTTACAGGTGCCAGGCAAGAAGAAATATGCTTACCAAAACAACCGCGATAATAATTGTCCTCTCCGCTGCTTATCCTCCGAACCCCAACAGCCTACCGCCCTGATATACGATAAACGACGCCAGCCAGGCCATAACCGTAGTCCAAAAAACCAAAAACAGCGTCCATTTTAAACTGGGGCCTGACTCGCGATAAAAAACCGCCATCGCCACAAAACAAGGCAAGTAAATCAGACAAAACATCAAAAATGCAAAAGCCTTAAGAGGGCTCCAGGAATGGTCATTTTGCAGCGCCTCTTTTAACGACTTGGCTTCCCCAAGATCAACTTCACCCAAACTGTAAATAGTTCCCAGGGTACTTACCACAACCTCTTTTGCCGCAATGCCTGCCATTAAAGCCACCCCTCCCCGCCAATCCATACCTAAAGGCCTTACCGCAGGCTCAACAAACCTGCCGATTTTACCTGCAACGCTTTGCTCCATCTGCTGCGAAGCAGTTACCTCTTCACTCATCCCTTCCTTAGTTTTCATCTCCGGAAATGTAAAACCCGCCCAGATAATAATGGAAATAAGAAGTATGATCGTCCCTGCTTTCTTCAAGTAAAGCCAACCTCTCTCCCACATCTTTAAAAGTAACCCCTGGATTGTCGGGATACGGTAAGGCGGAAGCTCCATAACGAAGTGCGAGGTTTCTCCCTTAAAGACAGATCTCTTCAATATCCATGCAGAGCCAAAGGCTATGGCGACGCTTAAGACATACATTAAAAACATCAGATTTGCCCCTTGCTCCTGCGCAAAAAACGCTCCGATAAACAAGGCGAATATCGGAAGCTTCGCCCCACAGATCATAAAAGGTGTAACCATCATGGTGATTAACCTGTCTTTTTTATTGTCCAGTGTCCTGGAGGCCATGATCCCCGGCACTGCGCAACCGTTTGTTGAAATCATCAACGGCAGAAATGATTTTCCATGCAAACCGAATTTATGCATTATCCTATCCATAACAAACGCCGCTCGCGCCATATAACCCGAATCCTCAAAAAAGGCTATTGCAAAAAACA
>JBFZAQ010000119.1:0-6241 GCA_041308885.1 Candidatus Omnitrophota bacterium
GGTTTTTGATCTTGCGAATAAAACTCAGCAAACTCGAATCAAGAGCGTTATCGCTAACCTTATTCCTAACTCCATCGAATTCATTCCGGAAGTCTATATCCAAGATAAGAACGGGGCGAGAGAACTTCTTTCCGGTTCGCGACTGTAATATGGATATTACCAGAAAGCTTGCTGTTCATGTAAAAAAGCTTCGGCAGTGCCGGCGGTGTCCGCGGATGTATCCTCCGCCGGTCAGCGGCTCTGCGGTGGTGAGTAAGGTTTTACTCGTCGGGCAGGCGCCGGGAGATAAGGAGCCGAAGCTGGGCCGGCCGTTTGCCTGGACCGCGGGGAAGACTCTTTTTCGTTGGTTTAAGGAAGCTGCCGGGATGAGCGAAGAACAATTTCGCGAATCCGTATATATGGCTGCAGTATGTCGGTGTTTTCCCGGGAAGCAACCCGCGGGCGGGGATCGCGTGCCGTCTCCGGAGGAGGTGTTGAATTGTTCAGCCTGGCTAAAGCGCGAATTAGAAATTCTGCGGCCGAGTTTAGTTATACCTGTCGGTAAGCTGGCTATCGCGCAATTTCTCCCTTTGCAAAAGCTCGATCAGGTCATCGGCCATAAGTTTAAGGCAAGGGGTTTGGAGTACAGTTTTGATCTTATCGCATTGCCGCACCCGTCAGGCGCTTCGCCCTGGCATCGTCAAGAGCCGGGCAAGAGCCTGCTGAAAAAAGCCTTGAGACTTATTGTGCGACATCCGGTTTTTAAGGGTCTTGGTGATCAGATATAGCCTGCAAGCGCTCCCATCGTTCGTAGGCCTTATTTAGCTCATTGGAGAGAAATTCCGACCTAGCCTTGGTTTTCGCTACTTGGGTTGCGTCTTGCTGATAAAAGTTGAAATCAGCTAAAAGGGCGTAAATTTCTTTCTGTTCGGTTTCAATTTTCTCGATTAGCGCGGGCAGACCTGTTAGTTCGCGCCGTTCTTGAAAAGTAAGTTTTCGTAATACCGGTGGTAGCTTCGGCCGGATAATTTTTCTCGCCGGTTTTAGTCTTGCCGGAGTCGGGTCCGCGGGTTTACGCTGATCCAGCCAATCATTATAACCGCCGGGGTACTCGTTAATCAGGCCGTCTCCCTCCAGGACCAAGGTCGAAGTTACCACATTATTAAGAAAGGCCCGGTCATGGCTGACCAGGAGAAGTGTCCCGGGGTATTCCAGCAGTAATTCTTCGAGCAGTTCGAGGGTTTCGATATCGAGGTCATTGGTAGGCTCATCCATTACTAAAACGTTAGAAGGCCGGGAAAAAAGCCGGGCCAGGAAAAGGCGGTTGCGTTCTCCGCCGGAGAGCACTTTAACCGGTGTGCGCGCCCTGTCCGGGGTAAAAAGAAAGTTCTGCAGATATCCGATAATATGCCGGGGTTTACCGTTAATCACAATAGTATCGGATTCACTGTTGACATTTTCGGCCACGGTTCGATCTTCTTTTAGTTGTTCACGCAGCTGGTCGTAATAAGCGATTTGGAGATTAGTTCCTAAGCTTACCTTGCCTTTTTGCGGCTCCAGTTTACCCAACAGTAAACGCAGTAAGGTTGTTTTGCCGCTGCCGTTGGGCCCGATTACCCCGATCTTGTCGCCCCGCATAATTTGGCCGCTAAAATCCCTAACCAGGCATTTGTCTGCGTAACCGAAATAAAGCTGAGAGATCTTAATAACCCGATGTCCCGAAGGGTCGACTTTTTGCGCCTGCATCCGGACCTGTCCGATCGCCTTACGCTGGGATTTTTTTTCTTCCCTTAAGCGCTCTAGCGCTTTAACCCTGCCTTCATTGCGGCACCGACGGGCCTTGACCCCTTTGCGGATCCAAATTTCTTCTTCCGCCAATTTGTCATCAAAATGTCCCCAGCGCGCCTCTTCGATAGCCAGCGCGGCTTGTTTACGTTCCAGGAAGGTTTTATAATCGCATGCCCAGCTGAATATTTTCCCGCGGTCTAATTCAATTATCCTGGTGGCTAAGTTGCTCATGAACATTCGGTCATGGGTAACTAAAAAAACCGTACCCGGGTAATTAAGCAAAAAGACTTCCAGCCAGAGCATCGAATCGATATCCAGATGGTTTGTCGGCTCATCCAGGAGTAAAACCTCGGGTTTCAGCACCAGGGCCTTGGCTAAAAGCGTCCTGCGTTTTTGGCCGCCGGATAGCCGGTCAAAATCACTATCCGGATCAAGTTTCATCTTGGCGATAACTTCTTGGACCCGGGTATTTACATCCCAGCTTCCGGTATGATCGAGTTTATCCTGCAGGGTATCTAGTTGGCGTAATAATTCCGGGGCATGTTCGGTTTGCAGGCGGTGGGTGAGGTGATGGTGCGCGCTTAAGAGTTCAGCCCGCGACCCCAGACCCGAGAGAACAATATCATAAACGCTCCCGGTAATACCAACGGGGACTTCCTGCGGCAGGCGGGCGATTTGAATCCCTTTTTGCAAAATGACTTTTCCGTCATCAACCGGCTGTTGCCCGGTCATGACCTTCATCAGCGTGGTTTTTCCCGCGCCGTTACGGCCGAGAAGGGCAATCCGTTCCCCGGGCTCCAGCTGCAGGCTCAAGCCGTCAAAGATTGCCGGCCCGCTAAAACTAAGCTTAATTTCTTGTAAACTGATTAACGCCATTTGACAATTGTCCTTTTTATGGTTTTTTAAGAAATTAAGAAAAGCAGAATGAGCAATATCTTACCTTAAAATATGGCATTTGTATAGCAGTGAATATAAAAAGCTTGCGCAGAGTCATTGTTTGCGGTATAGTAATAATCTGCGCAGTTTCTTAAGGCGCAAGTAAGGATAGATCATGGCCAGGGAAAATTATTCTTATCAGAAGCATCAGAAAGAATTAGCCAGGAAAAAGAAGGCCGAGGCAAAGCAACAAAGACGATTGGATAAAAAAGCGCTGGCGGCTGCGCCTGAAGTCGGACCGGCTGCGGATGTAAATCCGGGCCTAAGCCTCGCCGATCCTATTTGATGGATTAGCCTGCGCCTGCGCAAGGGTAATACTAGAAGATCGATGCCTAAAGTCTTGATTGATCTTAACTCAATCAGGACTTTTTCTTAAAAGGGGCGGTAGTTGCCGTTTGTGCGGCAGATAGCCCGGAATTCGCCTGCCTGAAAGGAGGGATGAGCATGAATAGTTGTAGAAGATGCGGAGAGAAGATGTCGCATAATTATTTGAAGGCGATATTTACGATTATAAACGAAAAAAGAAAGAGAATCATTGTCTGTTTGAAGTGCAAAGAGATTTTGAGCCAGAAGGACAAATAAGCGGATGAAGGCTATTGATTGCCGCGCGTGCAGGCAGCAAAATGCCTGTTGTGTTTTTGGGGCCTGGGTAGATTTGGAGGAGGCCAAGAAGATATTATCCCTCGGGTTAAAGGGGGATTTTTATCATCTTGAGGCAGATAAAAGTTTTCCTTCCGGGTATAAAGTCGGGACCAGCTACGAGGATAACTGTTGTTCTTTTCTCACGCCTAAGGGGCTATGCGCCATTCATATAGCTGATTATAACCTAAAACCTCTACACTGCCGAGAATTTCCCTATGAAAGCGGGAAATTATCGCCGTTTGCCGCAGTGCTATGTCCGGCAGTTAAATCAAAAAGAAGATTAAAGAAAAAGAAAAAATAGAAGAGCATGGATATTTTTGTGGGTAATTTGTTATTTGAGGCGACTGAGGCGCAGGTCAGGAAGCTCTTTGAAGCTTTCGGAAATGTGGCTGCCGTATCTATCACGATGGAGAGAGAAAAAATAGCGCCGAAATCGCGGGGTTTCGGTTTTATCCAGATGCCTGATGAGCGGCAGGCGTTGGCGGCGATATCCGCTCTTAACGGCAGGGAGTTTCTGGGCCGGGTTCTTAATATCGGCCGGGTGCGCCCTAAAACAGAAGCTCAACGTAAAATTGAATTGAAACAGAGGCTGCAGCGAAAGGCTAAGGTTGAACCACAGCAGGAGCTTCCGGCTCCGGCGCAACGGCCTAAGACCGGGAGTGTGCTGGTTTTGAATAAGCCGGGGACATATCGGGGCGGCAGGCGGACCCGCAGTTATATCAATCGGCTGGGTTTAGCGGGAGCGCAGGCTCAGGCCAAACCTCGCAAGGACAGCCGGGATAATCCTCTGCGCTGGCGTAAGAAGAAAAATAAAGCTAAGTAATGATTGTAAAATAACCGGGATGTGATAGAATGCCCAAGTTCAATCCGGAAATTAGAAAATCTTTTAGCCGCATAGGACGCGACTACTAACCTGTACGGTTTTTTTGTCTGCGGGCTTTGAGTATGCGGGAGAATCATATATAATTCATGAATAGCGAATTTAAGGATTTTAGAATCGGAGATCTGGTGATTGAGATTCCGATCATCCAGGGCGGCATGGGGGTGCGGGTTTCAACCGCGTCTTTGGCGTCGGCGGTGTCTAACGAGGGCGGTTTGGGTGTTATAGCTTCTGTGGGGCTTGGCGACGATAGCTATGTTTCATCAGGCGACTACGTTACGCGTTCGCGCAGTTCCTTGGTCAGCGCCATCAGGAAGACGCGGGCAGCGACAAATAAGCCCTTTGGGGTGAATATTATGTGCGCGCTTACCAATTATAATGACCTGGTGGATGCCGCCCAGGAGGAGTTGGTGGATGTGATTATCTCCGGGGCCGGCTTGCCGCTTAAGTTGCCCTCGCTTGTTCAAAATAAACATACCAAACTTGTTCCGATTGTTTCCTCGGCTAGGGCGGCGCAATTGATTTGCCGGGTTTGGAAGAAGAAATATAATCGTTTTCCCGATGCTATCGTAGTTGAAGGCCCTTTGGCCGGCGGACATCTGGGTTATACCTTAGAGGATATTCAAGACCCCAAGCGTGTATATTTAGATAAGATCCTGCGGGAGGTATTAGCGGCAATCCAAGATTTCGAGAGTCCGGGAGCCGGGATTCCAGTAATCGCCGCGGGTGGCATCTTTGACGGGGAAGATATTGCTCGAGTTATCCGCTTAGGCGCTGGCGCTGTGCAGATGGCCACTAGATTTGTCTGTACCTATGAATGCGATGTGGCCCAAAGTTATAAAGATGCGTATTTAGCGGCGACAAAAGAAGATATCGTGATTATTAAAAGCCCGGTGGGAATGCCGGGGAGAGTGATTAAAAATGAGTTTGTCAAAAGAATAGTCAGCGGCGAGCGAATAGATTTTAATTGCCCGTTTCAATGCCTGTCAACCTGTGATCACAAAAAAGTCAATTATTGTATCGCCAACGCCTTGTTTAGCGCGGCCGCCGGTCAAATGGATAAGGGATTCGCGATGTGCGGCAGTAATGCCTATCGGATCAATAAAGTTGTTTCGGTAAAAGAGCTTTTTGCCGAGCTTGTGGAAAGGACGCGTGCATTATTAAAAAAGTAAAGACTTCAGCGAAGTCCAGAAAGTGCAGATTCCCGCAGTGTAAACAGATCTTAAGCATTTACAATCATGCCGAATATTGCCACGTTCATTTAGGGCGCGATGATAAATCTCAGAAATCAAAGTAAAGGGGCGGCGTGAGAAAGGGGTTTGAATGAGTGAGCAGCAAAACCATAGTGAGTTTGTGCCTGCGGCCGCTGATGGGCAGAGTTTATCGGCCTTAATCGGGAAGATGCAGCAGCAGTTGGGTTTTTTGGAAAAAAAGATTGATTTGTTGATTGAGCAATCTGCGCGCCGGTCTTTCAGCGAGAAACCGTTCTCCCGGCCTGCGCGGAATTTTGAGCGGCCTCGCCGTCCTTTTGAAAGAGGCCATGACGGCGGTTCGGGAGAAAAAAAATTTGACCGCGGCCGCCATTTTGAAAAACGCCACGGTGGAGACAGCCGCAGATTCGAGCATAAAAAGAAGCCTTATGGCGATGCTCGGGAAGGTGAGTTTAGCCAGGATCGTCATTTTACCGGTCGTAACGAAGGGCAAAAAGAAGGATTCGTTTATAAAAAGAAGCCGTTTCATTTTAAGCGCAGAGAGCGTGGGTAAATAACCGAAGAGGGATAACAAAGGAGGAAAGAAGATGGGTTTTCAAGGTGGGTATGACCGACAGCCGCGAGAGATGCACAAGGCAGTTTGCTCAGAATGTAAGAAAGAATGTGAAGTGCCGTTTAAGCCCAATGGTTCTCGTCCGATTTACTGCAAAGAGTGTTACTCCAAGCGCAAAGATAGCGGTCGCTAAAATCCGCTGCAATTAAGGCAATAATATCCCGGGTGCGCGCTTACCTTAGCGCTAAGGTA
>JBFZAQ010000120.1:0-11621 GCA_041308885.1 Candidatus Omnitrophota bacterium
AGTTTTGCTCCATAGATCCTCCTGTTCTTTGTTTGTGTGAGAACTACAAAGTAACAGGTTTTCTTTGATCTGTGGAGCTTTTTTTTAACTCCCTTTGTCGCACTTCAGTTTACAATCTTCAGGATCCAGAAATAAAAAGGGGCGCCTCGTTGGAATGGCCTTTTGGGCTGATAAACCGTTAAGGCGAGGGCGCCCCTTTAAAAGTGCAAAGTGTGTAAGTGCAAAGTTTAAAGTGCGTAATACTATTTAAGAATTAACGCATTATTGAATCCGCGCAACCGGCTCAGGCGTATCTATCGGTATCTGAGACAACGCTATAAGCATATTCTGCGGGCTGGCATCCGATTCCAGCACCATAAGGATACCGCGCAATCCCGACTCGGTTAAAACCACGCGCTCCTCCTCCATCCGTAAAATATCCGCAATGCACACCAAAACACTATTAATATCGGCGGCACAATCTTGCTTGCGGCAACAAGCCATCATATATTCTCTAATCCGCTCGCCCGAAGGCGTTATTCCGGATTCCAGCATTCTCTGTATATCCTGCCATTCTTTTTTCAAATCCTCCGCCATTGCGCCACCCGGAACTAACAAACGCCTGCCGGCGTTCGGTAGTTGCGGATGGCTTACGATCGGTAGTGACCGTAAATCGATACCTCCTAGTTCATCTACCTGATTCGCATTATTGACTACGGGACTCGCCGCGAGAATTCCCTCGCGCACTATACCTGTAATCTCTTTACTTGCCTGATCAGGATATCCCCCATAATCCGCCTCAAAAGCACTCAGCGAATCAGACTGAGCACTATACATCTGCCAATTAGCCTCTTCTAAATGACGGATGCGCCCGCCGATATCTTCTCTGACTCTGCCCAGAGTTTTGGCTATCGCCTGATACTGCACATCTGATAATCCCATCCCGCGCAAAGAATCCGTAAGCATGGCCAGTTCATCGCCGGCTTGTTTGGCGCTGGTTAAGGCGCTTCTAACCGAATCACCGATAGTCTCCTTGATCCTTAGGCCGTCGGCATCGACCGTAAAAGTGCCGGCTAGATCCTGAGTTTGTCTATTGCTGACCACCTTGACAAAACCGCCGGTAGCCAAATCCATCATATCTCCTATCTTGAGTATTACAGCTTCGGGTGTTTGCGGCCGCGGCATATCGCTTTCTATCTCCGCAAAGCTCTTACCGTTAACAACAGCCATAAACGCCGGGCTTTCCGGCGTGCCCAGAGGCCCCATATGCTGCTGGACGCAGGCGATGACGCGGTCAATGAAATCCTGGCTATAATGCAGTTGCGCCAATATGGCCGCTATATATGGTGCGGCCAGCCGATGGTGATTAAGCAAGCTCGACATGCCGGGGGCTTTAGCCACGTCATGCAGATATGCGGCTACCTCCACGACATCAGGGTCAAATTGAACGTGATACTGGGCAAAAAGCTCCCCGATAGCCAAAGCCTTGGCTATGACTCTCTGAGTATGCGCGTAATCAATGGCCGCCTGTTGCGGACCGCTATTTTGCAGCAATTGTAACGCGAGCTGATATAAGAGAAATAACTCCTGCCGTTGCCGCGCGTCGGGCACAGCTAAAATACCATCATTGATGATGCCCTGCTGGTTAGCGGTTAATCCGGCAAGCCAATTAAATAATTTTGTCTTCAAAACATCACCGCGCAACATATCCGATACTGCCGGTATATCCGGCGCTCTTTTCAATGCCGCGTCTTCGGCTGGTGAAGCAACGAATAAGGTAGCCGCTGTAATTGCGCTTGGGGTTTGCTCTACTGGCGATGCGGCGGCGCTCATTTGCGCCTTTATTATCTGCGTATAAACCCGCACCGCTTCCTCAGCCGATCTCTCTTCGATGCCGGGCAATTGGCGAGTGATATCCTGGCTATACTTAATCACATAGTTAGAATTAAGAGAATATAAAGTTGAGTTTTCATACACCTTGCGGGTTTTATCAATCCGCCCGAGCACCAAACCTACATCATCCTGCTCGGAAAAGAAATAATCCCAGATAAGACTTACCCTACCTGCCTTAACAATACTATTACGATTAAACTCTTGCTGGATACTTTCAATAAACTTACGGAATACTCCTTCAACCTCGACGTCGTCAGCCAATGAATGCCCAGGGGTATTGGGGATAAGAAACATATACGCCCCAGCCGGCGGACCGCGGGCAAGTACAACATTATACCCCTCAAAATAATACGCCTGTTCGATAATACTCATCCTTAATAAAGCAATCCCCTCGTCCCCTGCAGTATATCCGTGCGTGTCGTTAAGCACTTTAAAATCCGCGTTCTTCAACCGGTTATCCGCCGCCAGCACCGGATCATTCTGCGCTTCCTCTAAATACGCCTCAATCAGGCCGCCTGGACCGTCGGAATAATTATCAGCCGGGATAAAACAGGCAATGGCATTTTTTGTCCTGAACAGTTCCGGGTTATTTCTCTGTATTTCCTTAACTGCCTGGCGCGCCGCCTGCTCGCTGGCATAATAAGTAATATCTACCTCACCCGGATACCGCGCGCCTTGGCTACGTGTTCGGGGATCGCTCTCGCTATTTCTGGCCTGGACCTGAAGTTTTTTGAAAGAATCTATTTTACTAACTGCTTCTGACGAAATGAAAATATGATTATCCTTCTGATTATGCATCCTTCTAAACGGCTCTTGGGAATGTATAGAAGTCATCCCGGACATTTTATGGGCGCGCTTGGCCAGGTCTTTGCGAAATGCCGCCAGATTATGGGTTTTTTCATACGCCCCGATTCCGTCGGCGTTCTGAGATAAAGCCTCCTCGGCGTTGCCTATACCAATCGATAATGATAAGGCCACCTCGTTATTAAGAGGATCCCGACCTAAAGATGACTCAGCCAAAGTCAAAACGGGTTTACCCTGCTGAGCGAGCAAAATACTAATCTCCGCGCTAAACCGTTCCAGCTGACTACGCAAAGATGTTTCGCCGGTGCCCGGGATTATCAATACTTTTTTATTGCCGATTTTTCCGATTCGGCCGCCCTGACTTTTAATTATTTGCGCCGTCGCATCATCAATCTCCCCTTTTACATACTCAACTGCAAACCGCAGATCATCTAAGCGCTGTTTAATAGTCTCCACAATGGCCGGCGCGGATTCTTGGGTGGTCACGATGACAAATTCATCGCCGCCTCTTCTAAAAAACACGCCATTTTTTACTGCGGCTTTTGCAATGACTTCCACCAGTAAATCAAACATAAGATTAACCGCATCCTTAGAAAACATTTTATTCATCACATTCAATAAATTCACGTCCGCGAAAATAACGCTATCAAATTCGCCGCTGGCAAAGCCGGCGCGGGCGGTTAACTCAGGATTATCCGCGTCCCCGCCAGCGCCCCTCGTCGCCAATAGCGCCGACGAACCTGCCGGCGGCGGAGAAGCGGCGGATTGTTGCCCGGCCGTGTCCGGCGAAGTGACGATAGTTTTACTCACAAGCAGCGGTGACGCAGCCGCTTCTTCCAAAACGGCATTTATTTTTCTAATAGCTTCATTCTTATCGCGGCTGGCGAGAAAATCATTAGTTATTTCGGGATGGCTACCTAAGACGGACTGGAATTCTTCGGCGAAATTAATAAAAATCGCCTTAATTTTTTCCCGAAGCGGGTTGCGCAAAAGCGCTCCCAGAATCTGAGCCTGACGGTCAAAGAATCGCTTGTTATGCGTATTTTTAATGCTACCGTTTCCGTTCGCGGCCTCTTCAATATGGACTAATTCATGGCCAACATCATGTAACATTTCAGGTAAGAACCGTTCTAATCCTTCATCTGACGGGTTAGCTAAATATAAAATTAAATTCTGCATAAGCCCAATAGAATAATTAAGATTCCATTTTATCAACCTAATCTTACGGCCATCCCGCAAATCTGTCATCTCGCCTCCCCGGGCTTTGGCATTGCTGTCAGAATCATCGGCATAAGCATAAACATCTACGCTTTCCGGTAAACCAGCTCCGGAATAACGTCTTAGGCTCAGATTAAAAATTTTTATAAGGTAATCAGTAGCTTTTAAGAAATAGTAGAGATGTGGAAGCTGATCTTTAAACCTTTCTTCAACTTCCTGCAGCTTAATACCGTTTTTTAACAATAGGGGCTTTTCTATTCTTGCGCTGATTTTCTTCAAGCTTAAAGGGGTAATTTCTTCCGGAGAATTATTGATTTCATCATCCACCTCAGCCCAAATCTGGCCAAAGCTAAGCGGCTGGCTGCGGATAAATCGGGAACTAAGGTAGGTTATAATTTCATTCCTAATGGCAGGAGGGAGATTTTTAACCGCATCGGGCTGGACTTCCCTTGATAAACGCAACCCGAATATTTCCTTTATTCCTCTTTGGCTGACTTGATCATCCTGCAGGCCTTTCATTATTAAGCCGGAATAAGGAGATTTTAGCTCTTTACCGGAAAAGGAATTTTCGTTGATTTGCCCAGAAAATGAACTGCTGATTATCTCGGCATACAACATATCTAATAGCCCGTTTAAAAAACGTTTAACCGGCTGTAATTGATCTTGTCCTTGCTGCACGCTATCCATGTATTTGAAGATGCTGGCTTGGCTAAAGAATTCGTCGATCTTAGAATCGATCGTCTCCCGGTTAAGCCATTCATATTGGTTTTCAAACAAGCGCCAAAACAGCGTCTTAAAATGCTCCCTTAAAATCAGGGCTTTCTCTGGCGTAAAACCGGATTTATTAAATAATTGAATTAAGTCATAAAACTCCGCAGACACGATCAGGTCTTTTAAGAACCGACGCAGAAGTCCATTCGATTCCTCCCGGGTCTCTTTGGCCTGACTAAGCAAGTCTTGCAACTTAGCGTTACCAACGATTCCCCAGTATTTAGCTATATTCAAAAGATTGGCATTGGGATGGATTAAATATTCAAGCAGCTTGTTCAGGGGATCTTGAAGATAGTCTGATTTCTCCATTTGTAGCCCGAAGAAGCCTGCCTGCGGCTTGCTGGGATTTTCCAGATTGGGATCAGGCCTTATATCGGTAAGAAAATCATAATCAAAACTGTAAGGAAGAGAGATCTTTCCTGCTAAAAGGACCTTAATGGCAGCGTCAAACAGAGCCGCGAATATAATATTTCTCGTATCGTTATCAAAATCATCCTTCACTAAATGACCGCGGTCGCGCGTCAGCGCGATTTGTCCCGGTAAACTGATAACTACACCCAGGTCAATCAGGCGCATCAGGAATTTGAATAAGTCCGCGCCGGGAGAAATTCCCAGAACATCAACTAGAAAATCCCGGTTTAAACGCGTTACGAATAAGCCGTCCTGCACCGCGATGCTCGGCTGATTTTCATCCAGATAGACACCGCAATTTCTGCCGCTTTCCGTGCTAAACGCGGCAAGGTAAGATTCCGGCCAATTTATGCGCTGGATCCTTTCTCCGTTGAGAGTAATCTCCAGTATATCTCCGTTAATCGTGCGGCTAAGCATTTCTGCCTTAGCTTGCAAAAGTACCACGTCTATCGGATCAGCCGCTCCCCGTTTTCTCCAAATAATCTCCGTGCCGTTTTGTCCTGCTTGCCTGTATTCATAGAGTTCATAACCGACATCTGTAACCACCCCATCTTTTAAATCCAAAACAGGAGTTAACCTTATCTCAATAACTTTCCCCTCTTGCGATGTTCTGACCCATACTTCTTCCGATTCTCTCAAGGAAGTAAAAAATCCGTGGCCGAAAAAGCCGGTCAGGAAATCGTGGATCGTCTTGGAAGAGCGATTAGGAACAAGTAAGAAATTCAAAACCCGCGCCAAATCCATACCAATGAAATCACGTACCACAAACTCCAGCTTAATTTCCCGGCCATCCTGCGCTAAGCGGGTTTCCATTTCAATCCTGCGCTCCTGGCTGGAGCTTAGCCCCCGCGCTTGATCCTTTTCCAGTATAGCGTCGCGGCAGTTTTGCAGGAATTCGCGAATAAAGATAAACTCTTCCGGATCCTGATAATTTATACTCTGCTGTATCTGCCCTTGGCTGGCGCTAAAGCGTAACCCCTGCTCGTCTTTTTCTTGCGCAATATCCTGTCTGGCGATATCTTCGCCTTTTTTTAAGAAACTCGCCAGAATAGAAGCGAGCTTCCCTTGGAGAATCGGTTTTCCCCGCGAGCTATTCTTGATCTTCCCTAAACCGCCATCTGTATCATTAGCCTGCTGTTTCTTCTGTAGGAATACGATTGTGAGATACTTAAGCAGGCGGTCAATCTCTTCTTCGCCTATCTGGCTTAAGTCATGAAATTTGGGGTTCATTCGGTAGCCAAAAATACATCTCAGTAACCGCAAGGTAACTTCTTCCCCTTGCGGCTTACCAACAATATCTTCGATAAAGCTTATTACATCGCCTTCTCCTCGCTCTATCCAGCGGCTTATAACCTCTACGGCAAAAAACAGATTGGTATCCTGGGTTCCTAATTCTTTAGGCAGCTGCAGGGCCATTGGCTGAGTATTATCCACGAGCCAAGAAACAAATCGGATTTTAAGACTACCTATATCTTGATCCTGCCCTGCCCCCTTTTCTGCTAAAGGAGTTTCAATTCCGCCTTTACCATGATGATGCTTTAAGATTTGCCCAAAAATGCTGGGATGGCTTTTTAACATTTCACTGGCCCTCTCTATATCTTCTAGCCCTACTCCTGATTTTCTCCTTATGGCGTTAAAAACTGGAGGTCCAATGCCTTCTGCTTCGCTAAGTAAGATACTACCGTAAGCTTCAATTTCACTTTTAAATATAAAATAAAAAATCCCGCCTTTTTCCGAATTTTCTACCAAAGCCAGCAAGCGCTCAAAAGAAGCTAGTGTTTTTTCCAGCCGCCTTTGTTCTTCTTGTCTATTTTTAAGGCCATCATCTTTAGCCTCTGATTGTGGCAAAATATTAATCGCTCTTTCTACCCGAGCTTTATCTTCCTTAAATTTGGTTATCCGGCTTTTTAGATACACAGCTACCAACTCTTTTCTGGCAGCGTTCTCATCAACCCCGCCATATTTACCGGGAGATTCAAAGCTAGCATCACCCAGATCACCTAAAAGGGTAGCCATATACTGCCAATAATAAACCGCCGTGGCAACCAATACGTTTTGCCAAATAATCTCCTGCGTATTGGCGGCGTGGCGTTCATTGACAAAAACATAATCCCCTAATTTTACAAGCGGGGTATCTGTTTTTACGGGTACTAAAAGTATTTTTAGCCCCTTTAAACCGTCCACTGTTATGCTTGCTTCTTCAAGTTTCCTTAAAGGCACTCCTAAAAACCTGATCCTGGATAAAAGCTTGGGATTAACCAGCACTGCTTCCTCCATGCCTGCAAAAAATTCCTTGGCCTGTAACGTATCGGGGACAAAAATCAATGACGGCTGGTTAAGGCCATAGCTGCTCTCCCAATTGCTTATAAAATCTTGTACTAAATCATCAAATTTAAACGCGGCAGTTTCTTTCGCCACCAAGGACGGATTAGTTACCCTTGCCCACCCTAAGAGGTAATAAAGCGAATTTAAAACAGCTATTCTATCCTTTACGCTCAAGCTATCTTCATTGCATACTCCTTGGGCCGCGGAGAATATGCTGCGAATCGTATGTTCATCAATTATAACCCGATCACGGCTGGTTGGTATCTTAGTCGATGCCGGAAGGTTTACTATGATCTCTTCAAAAACATTACTTCCCGGAACAGAGAGCTCTTTTAATACCACTCCCTGCAGGGTAATGATCAATTTACCGCTTCCGGGATTGCTTGCCCTGGCTAAAATTCCGCTATCGGGTTTTTCCTGACGAATTAAAACTTGAAAGTGTTTTGCCCCCTCTTCTTGCGGGCCGAAAACTTTTGCATATGATCCTTTATCCAGGCCTATTTCATAGGAAGCACGTTCCCCGCCCGCCGTTTTATCTTCCGCCATCATTTCAACCCGCACCGGATTCCCCGTCCAATACCCAAAACGCTGCTGCAAAGCTTTTTCTATCTTATCTATCTCTGATTCTCCAATTATATATCCCCGGCTAAGGCGGCCGGAAACAACCCGAATTGAAGTACCGCCATTTTTTAGCGCGCTGGCATCAATATTGGGAAAGGATTCTTTTACCGCATCTTGCCCAAGGTCTTCTGCGATTGATTTAATAGCAATGCCTCTATTTACCCCGGCTTCAAAATTTACGCCAAAACGGATTCTAAACCAGCGTCCTTGGCTAAAAGATACTATCTCCAAGAGATCACCGGGAGCTTCCAGATAATTAAGGGCAGAGAGAAAACCTACACCAAAACGCCCGATTTTCTCATCTATTACAGACTTGGTGCTATAAGTAGGGATTAAAAAACAGGTAAATATATCCGCGAGGTCAACCCCTTTGCCCCCGTTGGCTACGAGCAGCTGGCCATTGCGCAATAAAATGCTTACTCTCCCGCTTCCGGAGGCGTCCAGCGCGTTAGAGACTAATTCCACTATCCCTCGTTCGGTATCGGCAAATTGCCGGGAAATGAAATTGGCGATATTGTGGCTCCAATAGCCAACTGCTTTTTGCAGTCCTTTTAGTCTGGCATTGCTAAAACGACTATCCAGCCGGATGACTTGGTTTAGGTGGGTCTGTAAAGCAACCAGCTCGGCAATTAATACTTCTCGAGAATTTTGTAAATGTTCTCTTAAGGATGGGCCGGGGCCAGCTAGTTGTTGGCCGATTAATGTTCTTAACCTATTTATCGACTTACGCAGCCAAGAAATAATTTCGAGAGATGTAACCTTTATTGCGGAACTAGCTAAATTTATACTACTACTGGCCTGAGCGGGGGCGACGGCTGAAGCCGACGAGGCGGGGCTGGCTGTTGACTGCGCTGGCGCTGCGGCTGTTGGCCCGGGAATATCTTGGCCTGTTGACTCCGGCTCATCTTCGACTAATGCCGAGGACACCCGGATATCTCCGATCGGGCCGTCGGCCCGGCAGGCCGCCAGGTTATCCAGCCCAAACAACCCGCGGGTTCTTTTGGGTGAGCCCGGGATAGCCATTGCCAAGCTGGCCAACCGGCCAAACACAACTCCTCCGCTTAGGTACCGGCGGATCAGCTGGCCGGAGAAACCATAAACTTGTTCCTGAATGTTATATTCGCCTTCTTTAAAAGACTTCTGGTAGGCGTTAAAATAGGCCGACTTGGACCAGGCAGTCCGAGAGGCCAAACCAGCGAGGTCTTTTTGGTCAATGAGATTGGCGTAAGAATTGTTCTGGCCGGAAAATTTCTTTTTGAACCACTGGGCTAGGATGAGCGAATAATATACCTGCCGAAGCGGGGCATAACGCTTAGCAGTATTAACCTCTTTGGTAAGCTTAGGGACAATCAACTGACGCAGGAGCTGACAAGCGTATTCGTTGATAGCTTGGGAACGCTCATCCGAAAAGGAATATACCGGTGCACCGGTGAACCGGTTTACCGGCTCACCATTCTGTGTCTTTAAATAGTCCTCCTCCAACATTACCTTTAAAGTCGCTTTGTAAATATAGGCGTTATCGGCGGTTTCGCGGATGATGATTTCGCCGGGTACGATCCAGGGCCTAGTCAAAGTAGGGATAGTTACGACGTCCCGGCCAAAGAGTTCTTCGGCCTTTTGGTAAAGCTTATTCCAATATTCCTTACCTTCAAAAGTCTGCGGCGACGTAAAACGCGCAGTGTCTTTCTTTAAATTCAAATCTGCCTCCAACAGGACTTTTCCGATATCCGTCTGGCCGACAAGCGGATCAATAATGGCATCTTGGGCATCGGGCCGCAGATTTACCCAGAAACTGTCGTTAGGCAGGCTTAAACCGATGAAAAAATAGGAGAGTAAAATTTTGGTTTCTTCTTCCAGGCTCGCGGATATATTCGGTTTTGGGTTTTTAGAAGTTGGCTGGGAATTATGATCTTTGGGCTTAAAAACATCGCCCTTATCGATAAGCAGGTTAAAATTGTTCAAGGCGCGATCATATCCGAGGTAGCGCAAATGGAGCGGATGGAAGCTATCCTGCGTCAGACTGTTACGCAGAAGTGCCAGGTGAGCTGCGATATCCAGCTCTCCGGCAACCTGGGAAAAACCAGCCTGCTGGAGCAAAAAAGAAAAACAGAGCACCAAACAGATAACTTTTGTGATTGGACGCGGCATTATAAAGCTTCTTTTTAAAAGATAAATTGATTGATTTTATCCTGCTTTGCTCTGGGCTAAACAGTATTTGCCAGAGCTGCGCAAGATACCCACCAAGATAGCGGGTTAGTTCATCAGCCTTAAGTTAAAGTGTACTATCTAGGTAAAGGTGTTTCAAGGCAGAATGGGGGTTTCTAAGAAAGCGCTTTTTTCTGAGGAAGTTTCTAAAAGAAAGGCAGCGTGGAGGAACCCATAAGATAGGTATCAATACAGTGGGCGGCGCGGCGCCCTTCGGAGATCGCCCAGACAATCAGCGACTGCCCGCGGCGCATATCCCCGGCACAAAACACTCCCGGGGCAGCGGTCATATAATTGGCATCAGTTTTGACATTACCGCGGGGATCAAATTCAACGCCGAGCCCGCTTAATAAAGGAGTACGCTCAGGATACAAAAACCCAAGGGCCAGAATGACTACATCCGCCTCTATCTCAAATTCACTTTCGGCCAGCTCGCGCATAATTGGACAACCCTGAGGATCTTTTTCGCTAAAACTGACTCGTACACACGAAAGTTTCTGCACTCGGCCGCCAGAGCCGAGGAATTTCTTGGTTAAAACCGCCCACTCTCGTGCTCCGCCCTCTTCATGGCTGGAGGAAGTTTTTAGCATTAGAGGATACCGGGGCCAGGGATATTCGGACGTGCGGCACTCGGGTGGTTGCGGCAACAATTCAATTTGCACCACGCAGGCTGCCTGTTGGCGATGGGCAGTGCCGACGCAATCCGCGCCGGTATCACCTCCGCCGATGACCATAACTTTTTTACCGCGCACATCAATCAACCGCTCAGCGGCGATTTTTTCTCCTCCGGCCAGCAAATTCGCCTGCGTAAGATATTCCATAGCAAAATAAATACCCTTAAGATCCCGGCCTGTGATTTTTAAATCTCGGGGGGCGCGGGACCCGCCGGTAAGGCAAATTACAGTAAAATCTTCACGTAATTTCGCAGCCGGATAATCCACGCCAACATCTTGGGAGGCAATGAGTTTAATCCCTTCTGTCTCCATCATTGCCAGCCGTCGGTCAAGGATAGGCTTCTCCAGTTTAAAATCAGGAATTCCGTAGCGCAGAATACCGCCAAGCTTATTATCTCTCTCAAACAAAGTCACGTTGTGACCAGCCTGGTTAAGCTGCATAGCCACTGTTAAACCCGTAGGCCCGGAACCGACCACGGCAACACTTTTCTTAGTGCGCCGCTTGGGCGGATTGGATTTTATAACCCCATTCTTAAATGCCCATTCAATAATAGCCAGCTCATTCTCGCGAATAGTGACCGAATCATCGTTAATACCTAACACGCAAGCGTATTCGCACAAAGCCGGGCACAATCGGCCGGTTATCTCAGGCAAATTATTAGTAGCTGCTAATAACTCAAAGGCCCGCTCCCACCTGCCGGAATGGACATGATCATTCCA
>JBFZAQ010000121.1:0-17686 GCA_041308885.1 Candidatus Omnitrophota bacterium
AGTTTTGCTCCATAGATCCTCCTGTTCTTTGTTTGTGTGAGAACTACAAAGTAACAGGTTTTCTTTGATCTGTGGAGCTTTTTTTTAACTCCCTTTGTCGCACTTCAGTTTACAATCTTCACCTGATAATAACAAAAATTCTGTTACCCCTTTGCCTATCGCACCTTGGCAAAAAGGAATGCCAAGTGCGCCCCCTGTGGGGCGAAAGGCAAAGGGTGCATTTTCTATGTTACCCCTTTGCCTGTTGGAAGGCAAAGGGTGCATTTTCTATGTTAGATTTTACTGGTTTAAACGTCTATTACTGTGGGGGAAAGGAGGCTCTCATGATCTCTCGGGTCCATACTTACGGGATTTTAGGTATTGAAGCTTATCCTATCGAAATCGAAACCGATGTTGCCAGGGGGCTGCCGACAGTGCATGTAGTGGGGCTGGCCGATACCGCGATTCGCGAAAGCAAAGAACGAGTCAAAAGCGCAATCAAGAATTCGGGTTTTCATTGGCCCGGAGAAAGAATTACTGTTAACTTAGCCCCCTCGGACATTAAAAAGGAGGGCGCCAGCTTTGACCTAGCCATAGCTCTGGGTATTCTGACGGCCAGCGAACAATTCAACGGTGATTGTTTGGGGGAATACGCCGTCTTGGGAGAGTTAGCCTTAGACGGAAAATTACGGCCGATAAAAGGAGCCTTAACCGTAAGCCTAGCCGCGCAAGGACGGACAAAAAAACTACTCCTTCCGCATCTCAACGCCCAAGAAGCTGCCGTTGTCCCCGCTACGGCCGTATATACAGCGTCATCGTTAAATGAAGCCGTACATATACTGACGCAACCGGATATGGTTAAACCTGTCCGCTACTCTCTCGAAGAAATATTCAAAACTACGACCCCCTACCCGCTGGATTTTGGAGAAGTAAAAGGGCAATATTGCGCCAAGCGAGCCATTGAAATTGCCGTTGCCGGCAGCCACAATATCCTTTTTATCGGGCCGCCAGGCAGCGGTAAGACTATGCTCGCTAGGCGAATACCTACCATAATGCCGGAACTGACAGTGGCCGAAGCCCTAGAAATCACCAAAATCCATTCGATTAAAGAACGGCTTAATTGCAAAAACGGCTTACTGCGTACCCGGCCATTCCGGGCTCCGCATCATACCGCATCCATCGTGGCCCTAGCCGGAGGCGGGCCGCAGGCTGAGCCCGGAGAAGTCAGCCTGGCCCACCGGGGGATTTTGTTTCTCGATGAACTACCCGAATTTCAACGCGGCGCCTTGGAGGCCTTAAGACAGCCCTTGGAAGAAGGCTATATCCATATTAGCCGGGCCGCCAACTCGTTTGTTTTCCCCGCCGCCTGCATGCTGGTCGCGGCTATGAACCCCTGCCCCTGCGGATACCTGGGCGATCCGCGTAGGCCCTGCCGGTGCAGTACGACCAAGGTCGCCAATTATGTAAACAAAATCTCCGGCCCGCTTTTGGACCGCATCGATATTCATGTGGAAATGCCGGCAATACGTTACCAAGAACTGACGGATACGCACGAGGCCGAAAGCTCAGCGTCAATTAAGACCCGGATTGAACAAGCCAGGCTAATGCAAAACGCCAGGTTTAAAACCGAAGGCGTATTCTCAAATAGCCAAATGCCCAGCCGGCTAATAAAAAAATATTGCCTATTGAATAACGCGGCTAAAGAAATCCTCCGTCTGGCCATGAACGAATTAGGATTATCGGCGCGGGCGTATGATAAAATCCTTAAGGTGAGCCGCACGATTGCGGATCTGGCCGGCGAAAAGGATATTCTCGCTGTGCATATCTCGGAAGCAATACAGTATAGGAGTTTGGATCGGTAGCAGGCTTTTCGTTCCGGAACAAACGTCCCCATTCTTCTTACTCCGCCAGCTCTACGATTAACGGCGCTATATCGGTAATCGCGTCATTGGGTAACTTAATCCGGCGGTTGCTAAAGAAGACACCCGGGACCAAATCTCTATCCACTAGATGATCCCCGCTCCATTTACGCAGGTTATCCTCGATAAGAACATCCGGCACCCCTCCCAAAGCCGTCTGCCAAGACGCCCTATAACCGGCATTAAATCCGACCACCAGATCCGGGGCTTGATCAATATTCGCGCCTTGAAAAATATCATCCCTTAGATACACCCGTTTTACTACGCGCTCGCCTGTTTGCGGATCAACCAACTCGGACAATCCGGCGGCAATCGCCGCGGCAGTATCTTTGGCCGCCTTTGGGCTAAGGATGCCCCCGAGCTCTCGATCGCCTTTATTAATATAGATGCCCCCGAAACCCAGAGCATAAGCCTTAGTCTGCCGCCAATCAATTCCCTCCAGAAATCCGTCGGCCCTGTTGGAGTTATCGGAAACAGCCAGATATTTATGCTTCCATAGCCAAGTATTCAGATGCACTGCGCGACGGAAAGAACTGAATCCGTGATCCGACAAAACCATCAAGGTCAGATTATTTCCGGCGCGGGCGCGCACTTTACCGATAAGGTCATCCATCCGGACGTAATAACTATCTATCGTCTTCTTATAAGTAGGGTTATTTTCATAGAGAGGGTGCTGAGGGTCAATATACCGCCAGAACATGTGCTGAATCATATCCAAGGCTTCAATGTAACCGAAGAATACCCCGGCTTTATAGTTCTCCAGCTGCGCTTTAAGAATCGCCTCTTGCTCCTTAAGGACCAAATCGACCTGCTGTAAGAAAGCCGCTTCGGAAATGCGTCCGTCGGTAAGGGCCCAGGTATCTATCGGCATGCCCTGGGTATAATACAGGCCGACTTTCTTCACTAGCTCGGCAGATAGTGTGCTGGGATAGGAAATCGGGAATACCGGCCGGCGGGGGTCAAAATTAATCGGGCTCAGATAAAGCTGAATATTTGGGCCGGCCGAGACAAGATAAAAACGGAATATGCCGTCAACCCGTTTAAGAAAACCCGTCTTAAAAGACACCTTTTGCCAATTACTCCATTCTTTTTCCCCCAAGCTGACCCTGCGTCCTTGGAACTCGCAGATAACCGCTTTTTTGTCCGGGGTGGTGCAAATAGTCAGCGGTACAGAACAATCAATTACTGCCTTACCCTGAGTTTTTTTCGGTCCATAGATGAAGGTCCGGGCCACGCTATCCCTAGGTGCGATGAGAATAAACCGGCCCCGAGCCTGATCAGCGCTAACCGGGTCCGGTTGGTTGCTGTAAAAGGCGTACTTGCCCATTGTCCCGGTGATATCCGGCGTTCCCATCCCGGAAAGCATCTTACCCCGCAGCCGCTCGGGCGGAAAGGTATTCGGGCAAAAGTAAATCTGTGAAGTAATACCTTGGCGCGAAAGCAATTGCCAGAAGGCTTCTTGTTTGCGGTAGGAACGGATCGCGATCCGGCCGCCTTTATTGACTATCTCATTTAAGGACAGGTAGGGAGTGTAGTCGGACTTACGCATGATGAAATCAAATATTCCGTGCTCGCCGGGATTGCGACCGGTGACAAAGCTCGACCAGGCGACCACGGTTTCAGTCGGCATAGTCGTCTGCAAGTGCTGATACATCCCCTCGCGCCGCAGCTCGGCCAAGTTCGGCAATAAACCGTCCTGCATCAGCCGTTCGCTGATAACGGGATCCATGCCGTCAATGGCTAAAATAACCACCTTGGCGGCGCGCTTAGCGATATTATGCATATATAAACCTCCGGCTATGAACACTATCATAACAATAATAATTAGACCATATTTATTTTTCAAAAATTTCAGAGAATTCCGCAGCCAAAAGAGCATCCCGGAAAAAATAGCTAAAAGAACCCCCAGAGGGCCAATGATGCCTGCCCGAAAATGAACCCCGAGCCAGGATCAACATAGGTAAGCGGCTTAAGCCAAGGCATCATTGGATGGCTCCGATAGCCGCGATCTCGCCGGTAGAATCGCGCAGCACAAACCGGCTCATCCTGAAGAAAGCCTCCGGACGCTCAAGAGTAATTGATTGCTTTCCTTCTAAGGAAACACCGGCAAAATCAAAATCATTAATTTTTTTGAGGCTTTGCAAGGTAACCAGTATTTCTTGAGTCAAAGACTGCAGCTGAAACTGCTCGCCGGGCAGCGCCGGCTTCAAGCAAAAAATTTTGGCTTCGATCCGCTTACTGATAAGCGGATCACACCCTTGATATAAAACCTGGCCGCGCTGGATAAAAGGCCTCCCCTCAAACACCACCCCGATATTTTTCGGATAACGACTAAAGCTGACTTCTTGGGTAAATTCCCGAATCATTTTAACCCGGCAAGGTTTTCCGGTGGCCGAATTCACCAACTGATTACCGCGGCGCAACGAACCGCTAAGCAATATCCCGGCGGCAATTGAGCTTCCGGCATACGGGTAAATATCCTGCACGATAAATCGGGTCCCTTCGGTCTTACGCCTATCTTGAGAAAACGTCCGCTGTAGTTCTTTTAATATCGGCCTACCGCGGTACCAAGGCATCCGCGCCGACGGTTTGATTAAATTGTCTTGCGACTGGGCAGAAATCGGGATGATCGCCGATACATTCTTGGTCCGCTGGGGCAACAAATCCCGCGCCAGGGAGGCCTACCGCTCAAATGCTGCTTGTTTGAATCCGCAGAGATCCAGCTTATTGATACAAACAATTATCTGAGGAATCCCGATAAACTCCAGCAATAAAGCGTGACGCTTGGTCTGCTGAGTTATCGGCTGATTAGCGTCGATGACCAAGAGGGCGCTATCGGCGTAGGAAGCGCCGCTGAGCATCGCTTGCACAAACTCCTGGTGCCCCGGCACATCGACAAAAACGCAAAAATTACCTCGGGGTAAACGACAGATCGCCTGAGTAGTATCAATGGTCCGCTCGGTTAAACGCTCTTCTTCAAAACTATCCAAAAAATAGGCGTACTCAAAGCCGCGGCCAAGATTATCACAGGCCTTACGCACACTCTCGCTTACGCCGACAGACAAAGACCCGGTTTCCTGTAACAGTCGGGCAATCAGTGTAGACTTACCCGCGTCCACATCTCCGGCAACCACAATCGAACTAGCCTGACCGAGGCTCACATATACCCCAGCGAACGCAACTTCTGCATCATATACTCTCTTTCTTTGTCTTGCACTCGGCCTGAGCGCTCTGCCAGGCGGGTTACCCGCAGCTCTTTAACAATTTTGGCCACCGTATCCGCCGCTGAACTGACTGTCTGACAGCAACACTCACAACCGATACTGCGGTAGCGCTGTTTATGCTTAGCTAAATATAAACTAACTACGGGAAGCTTCTCCCTTAGCACATACTCCCACACATCCAATTCCCTCCAGCCAAGCAAAGGATGCACCCTGGCGTGCGTTCCCGGCTGAAGCTGGGTCCGAAAATATTCACCCCACAACTCTACCCCTTGATGCTGATAGTCCCAACGGGAATCCTTATCCCGGGAGGAAAAATAACGCTCTTTGGCGCGGATCGTATGTTCATCTCTCCTGATCGCTACCAACAGAGCCTGCCAGTGATACAAGTTAATGGCCTGCGCCAAAGCTTCAGTCTTAAGGGCAGTGCAGCAGCTAAAACGATCCCCCTCGCAAGAAACACCTCGGGACATGGCGTCTTGATTTTTTACTACGCTTAAATTCAAATTCCATTCTTTAGCGTAGCGGTCCCTAAAGGCATAGATTTCTTTAAACTTATACCCGGTATCAATATGCACGACGGATATGGGGGGATCTCCGAGAAAGGCCTTACGGGCTAGATGCACCATGGCTGTCGAATCCTTACCCATGCTCCACAATAGCGCTAATCCGCCCTTATAGCGCCAATATGCCTCGCGGATGATATAAATACTCTGAGATTCCAAAATATCCAAACGGCTGGGATTATTCATTTCAAGAATTAACTTGCCTCCCGCGCTAACAGCGCCAACTGCGCGCCACCGCCGCGCGGATCGCCGCAGGCTTACGACAAATCATAAATAACCACACCGCCAGATCATAGGCTGCCGCCAACGGCAAGTGCAATAACCGCGGCCACAAAGATTCATTCTTTAATATCATCGCGTAACGGTTCCTTCTTATATTGCGCTTAAATTCCCGGCGCAGATAGAGCCGCGCAAACGGCTTGCCGCAACCGTGAGGCTCGCGGACTGATGCCCCGCGCAGATGACAGGCAATAGCTGCAGGGATATAATACCCTCTCCATCCCTTGCGCTGCCCGCGCCAGGCGATATCCAGGTCTTCATAAAAATACCCGAATGAATTATCAAAATATTCCTCCCCCGCCCTGACCGCTTCCAGCATCTGGCGGCGGTAAAACGCCACCGCCCCGCAAACACCGAAAATATATCCGGCCTTCAAATAGCGGCCGGATTCTTTTTGGCCATAACCTCTTTCTCGGGCAGTGCGAAAAGGGGTGAGAAATAAACCTGTACTATCGAGCGTATTTTTATCGAGACGCAGGATTCGGCCGCTGACCATACCGATCCTTGCGCTTACCTGAAAACCCCGCAGCGCCTGACCAATATAGTCCTCCTGCAAAACCACATCGTCGTTAAGGCACAAAACATATTCTCCGGAGCCGGCGGAAATTGCCGCGTTAAGACTCTGACAATATGAAAGCGGCTTTCCGGGAGTTATCCAGCGCGCTGCACCCAGAAGCTGGCTGTAATGAACACTCAGTGCCGCCGTACCGGTATTATCAACGACAATAACCTCGCGCAAGGCCTGTTTCTGGCGCGCAACCGATTCCAGACACTCGGCAAGTATGGGACTCTTGCCCCCGGCCACCACAATAATACTTACCATTCCATTTGACAGATACGCCATAATTACCTAGAATTATAACACAATGCGCGCCTTCTTAATAACCTTTATCTTTATCCGCCCGTTTATCTGCTCCCTGGCTTTCCCCGAGGCTAATATTATATTTACGGTTGCCTATCTGGCCTTCTTAATCAGTTA
The DNA here is from genome assembly GCA_041308885.1 of Candidatus Omnitrophota bacterium. Classification (GTDB taxonomy): domain Bacteria; phylum Omnitrophota; class Gorgyraeia; order Gygaellales; family Profunditerraquicolaceae; genus JBFZAQ01. The sequence continues at coordinate 6,944 of JBFZAQ010000121.1, forward strand.
TGTCGCTATCAACCGCAAAGAAATTGTTATCGAAAAAAAGCTGGCCTGGCCTCTGGCCGGATTTTGCGCAGCGCTGGGCCTATCCTTAGCCTTCTCGACGAATATCTATCTTAGCTTGCCGGCCGCGGCTGATTATGCTGCCGCCATTTTAACCTGGATAATTATCTTTACCCGTTGGCCGGAAGACAAAATTATTATTCTCAACACGCTATTAACAACCTGCGTGCTAATCGGCCTCCTCGCTATTTATCAGTATGTATTCGGATTCTCCCGCCTGCAGGGTTATATTGCAACCCATAAACTCCGCGATCCTTTTATCAACGAGTACCTGATGCAAAACCGGGCTTTTTGGCCGTTTGTCACCCCGAATATTCTAGGAACATATCTGGCTATGGGCATCCCTTTATTTTTGATCCATCGCCGCACATCTTGGCTGCTCATAATACCGCTATCCGCGCTCATTTTGACCCGATCGCTCGGGGCAATAGTCAGCCTTTATGTGGGTATCATTATCTTTTTGTACAGCCGCAACACCTTTAAGATGAAGCACCTGCTTTATTTATCCGGCCTTTTGCTGGCGACTCTCGGCATCATTCATCTGCGCTTTGGCAGCTCTTTCGAACATCTGCAACCGATATCTTCGGGTTTTGCCCGCCTAAACTATTGGATGCAAAGCCTAGGAATAATCTTCGCGCACGTCTTCACCGGCGTGGGGCCGGGTAATTTTAACCTCGCGCAGTCCCGCTTTGCCCACAATGCCTATCTGCAATTGTGGGCCGAGTCCGGGATCTTTAGTTTAGCGGCTTTTATTTGGCTAACCACTGAAGTATTTAAGAAAAGATTCCGCGCGCAAGCCGGCCAACAACATATAAACATTAACTGCTTAATAAGCTCATCCGCGGTATTCTTAATCAGCAACTTCTTCGATTTTAGTTTTTCTCTTCCCGAGGCGAGTCTGATTTGGTGGGTAATAATGGCCTTGTAGGCCAAAATAATTATTATAAAAAATGCGGTTATTTAAATTTAGCCTGTATTGACTTTAGCTTTACTCGGGCTGGCTCAAACAAGGGGTTAATTTTCAGCGCCGCTTCCCAAGCTGACCGGGCTTGTTCCCAGGAAGCCATCTTGACGTATGTAATCCCCAGGCCATCATAGGCCAAGACGTACCGCGGATTAAGGGCTATCGCCCGCTTAAAAGCATCAATCCCTTCTATATATCTACCCTGCATCGATAAAGCCGCACCCAGATTTACATACCCCGGAACAAGACTTGGATTGCGAGCTACCGCCTGGCTAAACTCGGTAACCGCAGGGCCGAATAATCCTTGAGAATAATAATAGCGCCCCCGGCCATTATAGGCCTTGGCGAAATCCGGCCGCAGCGAAACAGCGCGATCATATTCTGCGAGGGCCCGGTCCAATTGCCCGGACTCAAACAAAACATCGCCCAGATGAACCCGTAGTTTATATTGCTGCGGGTAATCTTTAACCAGGCGGGAAAGAAAAACCCGATCAGCCCGGTAATCCAGCGTACGCACCATAGTTAGCGGCAGAAAAATGACTACCGCGGCAACCGCCACTTGCCGAGAAACCTGAATCTTACCGTACAGATACCCGATAGTTATACCTAGGCCGATCAATGAAACATATAAATAACGGCCGGCTATAAAATAAGCCAGGGGAAAAAGAATGTTGGAAACGGGAAGGAGAAAAACGACAAACCAAATTAAAGCAAAAGAAAGAACCGGCCGGCGCCGCTTTAAATAAAACGGCAGCGCGCACGCGGCGACAAACAAGACAATACCTACCAGGGCCGCCGGATTCCCAGGACTATGCACCGCATACCGGGAGTAGTCCGGCCAAGCCGGATGTATCCCCGCCGGGAAAAAAGCCCAGCGCAGGTAGAGCAAAAATACTCCGGCCATGGTACAAACTCGAGTAACAATATCTTTTAAGGGTCCGGCAAAACCGGCTGCATCCGGATTCACAAAAACCAAAAAACGCAACCAAATGTAGCCGGCTAAAATTAACCAATATCCGGCATGTACAAGGATACGCTTACGCAATCCCTTACCGGGATAAAACAGGTAGTCGTGAGCCAGCAACAGCAACGGCAGAACCGCGGCGGATTCCTTAGAAAGTAAGGCGGCAGCCAGGCCCAGCCAGGCAACCCCCTGTTTCCAGCCGCCGGTTTCATTAAACCGACGGTGCGCCAGCAAAGCAACCAATACGAAAAAACCTACCAGGAGATCCTCACGAAAAGATATAACGCTGACCGCCTCGGCTGCTGCCGGGTGCAAGCCGAATAACAACGCCGCGACAAATGCGCCGGAGCGGCTTTGAGTCAAATCAAACATAAAGAAATATAACAGGATACACGACCCCAGATGCAACAAGAGATTTACCAAATGATACCCGAACGGCCGCCGGCCGAAAAGCCCGTAATCGATAAAATAGGTCAGCGTGACTGCCGGCCGGTAGGATGATTCGCCTGAGCCGATATCATAGAAACCGACGAAATCTAAATCCTTATTTTTAGTAAGGTAAGAGGCGCTGGCCAGCCGCGGCAGGTTTTTCCAAGAGGTAATAAAAGAATTCCTGGTGATTACCGGATGGTCGTCAAAAATGAACCGTCCGGAAAGGCTGCCCGCGTAGGCAAGGGCAGTCAGAATGATAATAACCCCGATATTGCGCAAATGCGGATTTCTCATTAAACCAAAGCCGCCGGATTGCCTTCCTGTGTCGCCTGATATACCTGATCTACGGAAATCGCCTTTAAACATAGATTATCCGCGCAGCGGCTTTCACGATGGTTCAAAGCGCTTAGGCACGGCGAGCACGGCCAGCCGGAATATATAACCCGGGTACGGCCGTCGCGGGGAGCAAAAACCTGCGGGCTCTCCGGGCCAAAAATAACTACTTTCGCAAGCGGGGTCAACATCGCCAAATGAGCCAGGCCGCAATCGTTAGTCACCAGGCATTTCGACAGAAGAAATAATTCCATTAATTGCGCCAGGCTTGTTTTTCCGGCCAGGTTGACACAGCGCTGGGAATTGACGGCCGCGCATAAGGCATCCGCTTTCCTGGTGGCGCCCTCTGTTCCAACGACGATCAGGTAATTGCCGGAATCGGAAAGTATTCTCTGGGCTAAAATGATAAAATTTTCCAGCGGCCACTCGCGCAGCGGTAAAACCCCCTCTCCAGGATTAATCAGAAACAACCGCTCGTTAGACAAGGTGAGGACCCCCGGAAGAATACCTAACAATTCGCACTTAATCCGGGGGTCGGACCTATAAACAGGCATTCCGCTTCCTTGTGCAGTAAAATTCTCACTGATCTGGGGAGTAATTTTAATATCCGCCTCCAGCACGGCAGCAAAAGCCCGATAACTGATACTTACGTGTTGCAACGGGTTATATTGCATTCTATGGGTCCAGAAGTTGCCGCGATACAGGCCTTCAAACGTATACGGGTAGAATCCAATTTTCGACTTAGCGCCGCTAAGGCCGGCTAAAATAGCGCTAAACCGCGAGAAAAATTCCAAATCTATCACTGCATCCAAGCGCCTGCGCCGCATCTCGATAATTACCCGCGCCGTATCATATATAAATAAAAGCAGCGCAGACTCGCGGATGAAAAAACAATTCTCCGACGGCAGAATATCAGACAGAAGGTCAAGTAATTCCTTATTGCGGGCAAAGGTACAGAAAAAAATACTGCGGGAAGGCGAGCTTTTCTTCAGCTGCGCTAATAAAGGATAGGCCAGGATAATCGCCCCCAACTCCGAAAGCTTGATAATAGCAACGCGCTGGGGGGGATGATTACGCTTAGGCAGCAGGCGCAGGGGCCGGAGAATAAACTGCCCCACGCTCAGCAAAGCGCACAGAGGAATACCGAGCCAGTAATCAATGTTGCGCATTAACTTGATCCGCATAATACCGCACTATTATAGCACAAAAGAAACGCGCCCCTAGTTTTAATCAGGGGCGCAAAGGATGTTACGCTGGCGTAAAGTTAAAAGTTGTAAATACAGGATGCCTGGAAACGGTTGGCGTCCGAATCATCCTGGTTCCCGTAATTGGTCATAAAATATTGATATTCAAGTCCAATCTGGAGATTCTTAGCCAGATCATACCGGACATTGGCAAACCCGCTGGCGTTGTAATCCCATACAGCGCTAGCGCCGGTGGTCAGGGAATCAGTGTAGACATCATCGATGCCGCCGCCGATGTTATATTGAATCTTATCGCCCGGCTTAATATTTAACTGGGCCCAACCACCCTGGCTGCGTACCGCTTTATCATGATCGACGCCGGCCGGGCTACCGCCTCTAAATGCATACAAGTCTTGGCCCTGAAAGGCTTCACCCATAATACTAAAGACATCCGACAGCTTCACCTTACCGGTAAGTACTGCTCCCCAGACAGTCAGATTATCGGTATTGGTGGTACTGGCATCGGATTTACCGATTAAACCTCCGATACCGATTGTAGTGACCTTACCGAATATCTTTTGCTCTAAGGCCGAGTAGGAACCAAAAAGCGGGGCGCCGAAATTAACCTGCTCTGCGGCCTTGGAATCAAGGATGCCCAGCTGCTGGGTAAACTTTCCCGCGCCGCCTAATAGATTATACATATTTCCGGTCCAGCGGATCTGCGGGTGGCGGTCGCCGATATTTCCCGCGCGCCAGAGCACGCCGAAGTTTAGCGTTGAGGGGTTATAGGGAGCAAAAAAATCCCAAGTCTGGCCTGCCAGAATATCCCAATTAGGATACTTTAAGTCAAGATAGGCTTGGCGGAACCGCAAGGCGGGGGTGGTTGTCGCATCAGTGGTATTCCCCCAGAAATCCGCCTCGATCTTACCGACAAGAGAACCTTTTTCACCAATAGCCGGGCCCTTAATATTAAAACCGATCCGGGATTCCTTGGCGGTAAGATTAAAGTTGCCTTCGTCTTTGGTCGATATCGGCGCGCTCAGCGTCAACTCGCCGATTTGATGGTCGCCTCCGATAGCGTCAACTTTAATATACCCATACATTTCGATCGGGGCGCTGGCCGTCATCACCGGCTTATCCGACGACGCCGCAGGCTGGGGCGCTGGCGCGGCAGCCGAAGCAGATTTTATCTGCTGAACTTCCGCCCGGATACCCTCAATTTCGCTTTTTAAAGACTGGTTTTCTTTTTCCAGCTTGTCAATCTTTTGAATCAACATTTGTAAATCCGCGCCGGTAGATTCCGGCGCAACGGAGGTGGCAGCAGCAAATTCGGCGAACGCCAGGCTATGCATAAGACAGGTCAAAGTTGAGACTACCACAAAACCCATTTGCGGTAACCGGCTAAAAAACCTTACCTTGCGCATACAACCATCCCTCCTCTTGGCAATGCTGACTACCCGAACCATTGGATGTCCTGAGTATCTTTACCGGTAAGCTTATGTTGTATGTAGGTATCTAACTTTTGCTGGTCGGCTACCGAAAGCTCGATAAACTTAACCCCCAGCGAGTAAGGAAATAAAACGTCGGCTTGATTATTGATCCAAACTACCCGGCCTTTGGCCGCGACTGGGCCGGTTTCACCCGGCAAAGAAATGAACAGGTCTATAATATCGCCCGGATCAAGGCGCTGCCTAAAGGGGAGGCGTAAACCTAAGCCGCTTATGTTCTCGCTGAGGTTCTCGCCCAGCCCACTCGGGTCGGTAATAACCTTATAACTGATATGCAGTTTATCATTGACGCGAATATATTTACGCCGCTCGATCATGATCGCTCAGTATATAGAAGCATGCCTGTAATGTCAAGCCAGTTTTACCGACCCCGCCTTAAGGGTAACGCGCTTCTTATCCTGCCACGGCCAGAACATGGCAAAGATGAATTGAGACCCCTCTTGACTGCAAAAGAGGCTCTGACCCGGCTGGATACCGCCAAACGGCTCCAAGAGCGTCCGGGAAACTTCAGATACGCTATCGGCAACCAAATGATTATTCCTGCCGAATAAGCTTTCCAGCGGCTCGATCAACCGCTGGGCTGCGTCTACCGCAATCACCGCTTCCAAATATGCGTCCGTCTCCTGACGCACTGCTTCCAGGGCGCAAGCTTTAATCCGTTCCTTTAAAAGCGCGAATGTCATGGCCGATGCCGTAATCAAAATTTAATCAGTGCTAAAGTCTCCGCGCGCGTCTTTTCATTTTCTTTAAAAATCCCGCGCACCGCGGAAGTCACCGTCATTGTCCCGGGTTTTTTCACTCCCCGCACCGACATGCACATATGTTCGGCTTCAATAACTACCATGCACCCCAAGGGTTTAAGCTTGTGCATAATAATTTCGGCAACTTGAGTAGTCAGGCGTTCCTGAACTTGCGGCCGCTTGGCGAGAATATCAACCACGCGGGCCAGTTTGCTTAACCCTGTTACTCTGCCCTGTTTAGGAATATAAGCCACGTGGGCCTTGCCGAAAAATGGAAGCAGGTGATGCTCACAAACGCTATACAACGGTATATTCTTCAATAAAATTATCTCGTTATGCTTCTGATCCAAGATGACCTCGAGCTCTTTCTGCGGATCTTGAGCAATCCCGCTAAAAAGCTCTTCGTACATTTCGGCCACTCGTGAGGGGGTCTCTAACAAATCCTTGCGCTGCGGATCCTCTCCAATAGCTTCCAAAATATCTTTTATCGCGCGCTCAATTTTTGTTTTATTCATATTACGCTCCCTGATCATTGGTCATTCATTGGGGTTTGGAAATTGGGATTTGATCATTCGCCTGTTATGTTTTTCGCTAAATCCTACTTCCCAATGCAAAACTCGGAAAAAATTTTATCCAAGACATCCTGCGAAAAGCTGCGCCCCAACAATTCATCCAGCGGCCGCAGCGCTTCCTGTATGTCATCGGCGATAAACTCTGCGGAGAGATTGTCCCGCAGCGACGCCCGGGCGGAAAGAATCGCCTTCCGCGCCTGCGCAACCAACTTTAAGTGCCTGCGGTCAGTGATAAACGCCGATTCACCCGGCTCGATAGCACCTGAGTATACCATGTCTACCAGCGCATCTTCAAGGAGATTAATATGTTTTCCTTTTTTTACCGAAATTTCCACACACCGGGCAGCCGCAGAGAGAACCTGGGCCTTTTCAATACGCTGGCCTAAATCAATTTTATTAATCACGGCAATAACCGGAGTTTTTCGGCAAGCGCGCATGAGCAGCGCGTCGTGACGAGTGAGCCGCTTACTGCCGTCAAAAACTAACAGAATAATATCCGCATTACGCATCTGCTCTTGGGAGCGGGCTACGGCTTTCTTTTCGATTAAATCGCCGGGTTCAATAATCCCGGCAGTATCCACTATTCTTATGGGAATACCCCGGATATCGATGATCTCTTCGATAGTATCCCGCGTGGTCCCTGCTACCGGAGTTACAATCGAACGCTCCTTACGTAAAAGGGCATTCAAAAGCGAAGACTTACCGACATTCGGCCGGCCGCAAATCACCACATGGACTCCCTCGCGCATGACCAGCCCGGCAGCCGCCGAGTCAATCAGGCGTTTTAGTTTTTCCGCGATCTTGGCCAACACTAAGCTCATATCCTGCGCGCTATCCTGGCCCGTATCGTCATCGGGGAAATCAATACTGGCCTGCAGTTGCGCCAGAATTTTAAGCAGCCGCGCGCGGCAAGCATTAATCTCTTCAGATAATCTCCCTTTTAGCTGGCCAATGCTGATTTTACGGGCGGCATCGGTTTTAGCCCGAATTATATCCAGCACCGCTTGGGCCTGGGCCAAATCAATTCTGCCGTTAAGAAACGCGCGGCGGGTAAACTCGCCGGGCTCGGCTAAACGCGCCCCCGCGTCTAAGACCCGGTCCAAAACTGCGCGCTGGGCGCTAACGCCCCCGTGACAATTAATTTCAACTACGTCTTCTTTAGTATATGACCGGGGCCTGCGCATCACCGTTAATAGAACCTCATCAATAACAACTTGCTTATCGCAGATCCAACCATACTGTAAAGAATACGACTTCATCTTGGACGGCTTGCGTCCGCTTTTGGCCACAAACACCGCGTCGGCAACGCGCAAGGAGCCTTTGCCGCTTAGACGCACAATCCCGATTCCGGCGTCGCCGAAAGACGTAGCGATGGCGGCGATGGTGTCATTAAGGTCGGGTCTTGTCATAGTACTATCATATTATACGGTCCACTTCGTTTAAAACGCATGTTAACATACCGAGACACCAGAACACGCGTTTAGTAAAAACGTAGATCAGGTTATCAGGATATCAGTGGGTAGGTTATCAGAAGATCCGGGTATCAGGTTAAGTTGACCCTGATAAGCTGATCTGCTGGTATCCTGCCTGCTGGTACCCTGATACTCTGATATGCGTATTTAACGTAATAAATAGTTATTGTGTTTATAATTTAGCTGCCGATACTCCCCCACCACAAACAATGAACCCGTAACTAATATCAAGTCGTTTCGCCCAGCCAGCGATATTGCCTGATCCCGCGCCTGCTCGACATTGCGCGTAGTATAAATGGGCGTTCTGGGCTTAGCGTATCTTTGCATGGTCTGCTTAAGCTCGCTCGCCGCGACAGCCCGAGGATTTTGAGAGCGGGTTAAGATAATTACGCTGGCCAAAACCCCCAAGTTCCGACAGATAGCACTTATATCTTTATCCGCGCAGACCCCCATAACTAAAACCAACCGCGCATAATGAAAAAGTTCCCAGACCGCCTGGGCCAGGCAGCTGCTGGAAGCCCCGTTTTGCGCCCCGTCTAAAACCACCAACGGCCGGCGGGAAATTACTTCACAGCGGCCAGGCCAGCGGGTACGAATAAGCCCACTACGGACTTCAGCTTCTTTAATATTCCACCCTTGCCGGCGCAACACATCGACTACCGCCACAGCCATAGCCGCGTTGTTAATCTGGTGTTCGCCAAGCAGCTTAATTTTTAAATTACGGTAAGTCTTATCCTTAATTCTAACGCTAAAGCCGCGGCCGCGACGCCGGCGCAAAATATTTTTCCCCACAACCAATAATCCCGCTCCGGTAGCGGCGCAGCGCGCGCGCAGCACTGCCTCGGCCTCGGCCTCCTGCGCAGCGCTGACCACCACAACTTTTTTCCGGTTAAACCCTTGCCCCTTAATTATCCCGGCCTTTTCCCGGGCAATGCTCCGTAAACTTTTACCAAGAATCTGTGTATGCTCCAGACTGATCGGTGTTATGGCGCAGGCTACCGGATTAATAACATTAGTCGCATCCAACCGGCCGCCTAAGCCGGTTTCCAATACTACAAAATCGGTTCTCATTTTTTTAAAATATAAAAAAGCTACGGCCGTAGAGACCTCAAAGAAAGAAAGCTTATTTGATGACAACTTTGGGGAAAATGCGGTAATTCGCGGACGCAGCGCGGAAACTAACCCAGCCAATTCCTCCGGCGTAATCATCCCGGAAAAATCGTCTTTCCAGTCTGTCCGTGGCCCGGCCGGGCTAAGAATCCGGATCCTTTCCCGAAAATCGGCTAAATGCGGCGACGTATATAATCCCACAGAAAATCCAGCCTGGCGTAAAATATTGGCGATAAAGGCGCAGGTCGAGCCTTTACCTTTTGATCCGGCAACATGAATACAGCGCAACCCTTGCTGCGGATTATCGATACTGGCGAGAAAATCCTTAAGCCGTTTCAGTCCAAAAGACTCCGAGTACGGCCAAGCCGAGATATTCTCGTAGTTGATGAACGAATTTAAATAATTGATTGTTGCGCGGTAGGTCATGAATTAGATTACGTGAGGCTACATGAGATTCCTGACGAAACCTAAATTTGAATCTCAGTGTCTAAAATGCCGCACGCCGGTAAAGACCATGGCTATTCCGCGGGCGTCGCAGGCGGCAATGACTTCCTTATCCGATATTGAACCGCCCGGCTGAATAATCGCTTTCACCCCGGCCTTGGCCGCCTCAATAACCGCATCGGCTTTCGGAAAGAAGGCGTCCGACGCCAAACAGGATGCTTTAGCCAAACCGCCGGCTTTGCGCTTAACGATAAAAACCGAATCCACGCGGGACATTTGACCCGCGCCAATACCCACAGTTTTAGTCCCCTTAGTCAAAACAATAGCATTAGATTTGACGTGCTTGGAAACTTTCCAGCCAAAAAGAAGACTGGCAACCTGGGCCGGCGTGGGCTTCTTTTTAGTAACCACAGTTAAAGAGCCGGCGTCAATAGCTCGGATATCTTTATCTTGGGTTAATAAACCGCCGCAGACGCGCTTAAGATCAATCTCGGCAATAATCGCGATGTCCGGAGCCTGAATCAAACGCACATTCTTCTTTTCGGCAAAAGCCGCTTGAGACTGATTATCGAAGCCCGGCGCTATGACGCATTCCAAAAAACCGCTCTTGGCTATTCTTACGGCAGCCTTGGCCTCGAGCGGACGATTCAAGGCGATAATTCCGCCAAAGGCGGAAAGGGGATCACATTTGTAGGCAGCTAAGAAGGCTTTCTCTAGCGAAGCATCCTGGGCCGCGCCACAAGGATTATTATGCTTAACAATAACACAGGCGGGCTGGGAGAATTCTTTGACCAATTCATACGCCGCGTTTAAATCCAGGATATTATTAAACGAAAGCTCTTTGCCTTGCAACTGCTTAAAATTAATTAGACCCTTAAACTTGCCTTTTTCTTGGTAAAACGCCGCTTTCTGGTGCGGATTTTCTCCGTAACGTAAATCCTGGATTTTAGTAAAGGCCAGGTT
>JBFZAQ010000122.1:0-4398 GCA_041308885.1 Candidatus Omnitrophota bacterium
CCATCAGCTGCGAAAAGAAGACAAACATCTGGGCAGCTTCTTTGTTGGCGACTGCGATTGTCGGAGTTGTACCGTTAAGCATGATAGGCGGTCTGTTCCTGAGATCTAAAAACACCAAGGCGCTTCTCTAATTCTGCAAAATCAACTTGATGGGCGTCAAAATCCGGGCCATCAACACAGGCAAAAACTGTTTTCTTATCTACTGTGCAGCGGCAGGCGCCGCACATCCCGGTAGCATCCACCATGATCGGATTAAGGCTAACTATGGTTTTTAAACCGCATGGCCGGGTTAACTCGGCAACTGCCTGCATCATCCTGACCGGGCCGATAGCGTAAACTAAATTGATCCGCCGGTCAGCCGGTGCGCCGGTGCGCCGGTCGAGGATCCCCCGTAAAATATCAGTAACGAAACCTTTTTGGCCGGATGATCCGTCGTCGGTAGCTACATGTAGTTCATCGCAAGTAGAACGCATTTGATCTTCGAGAATAAGCAGGCCTTGGGAACGGGCGCCGACTATACCGACCACCCGATTACCCGCGGCTTTAAATGCCCGGGAAACCGGCAATATCTCGGCAACGCCCACTCCCCCGGCAACCGCGATAACTGTCCCATAATTCTCTAAGCGGGTAGGCCGGCCCAAGGGGCCTAGAACGTGGGCCAAGCTTGCGCCTACGGGCAGCGCAGCCAGGGTTTTAGTAGTATAGCCGCAAACTTGAAATATAATAGTTATAGTACCCTTAAGCGAGTTCCATTGCGCCAAAGTCAGCGGGATTCTTTCTCCCTGCTCGTTTACCATAATGACTACAAATTGACCGGCTTGGGCCTTAGCCGCGATCTGCGGGGCTTCGATTGTCAAGGCGCAGACATCCTTGGCCGGAATATCTTTACTGAGAACGGTAAACATCATTCTGAATAATCCATATTTGTACTCCCGGTAATCCCCGGACTAAATCTTGGGCTTTCTTTTGGCCCAGGACAAATAATCCGGTTGCCAAAGCATCGGCCGTTAAGCAATCAGCAGCAACGACAGTTACGGAATTGATTCCGGTTACAGCCGGATATCCGGTCCGCGGATCAATAATATGCGAATACCTCTTTGCGCCCGAAACAAAAAACTGTTCGTAATCTCCGGAGGTGGCTACTGCCGAATCGGTCAGCTTAATTGCGCGCGCAATCCCTTTTTTATCCGGTTTGCGCACTCCCACCCGCCACGGCTGATTCCCATTGCGGCCTATGGCATAGATATGACCGCCAAGATTTATCAGTCCGCTGGTGATTCCCGCTGCCCGGATTTTAGCTGCCGCGCAATCGACTGCATACCCTTTAGCAATAGCCCCTAAATCTACCTGCATTCCCGAAACAAGAAATTCTACCACAAAATCATCTTTAACAAAATTAATTTTATCAGAACCAACAAGGGATAAAGCCCGCTCTATCTGCTGCGGTTCAGGGAGACGATAATTCCCATCTTTAAAACCCCACAATTCCACTAATGGAGCTACCGTAATATCGAAGGCCCCGTCAGTCAGCCTATAAAAATATACCGCTTTCTGCAAAATGTCCCGGGTATCGGGGCTGACCTTGGCCTTACCCTGAATGTTAAGTTTAAATATTTCGCTTTCCGGATCATATTTACTCAGCAACGCCTCGAGTCTCTTTAGTTCCGTAAAACCTAGGTCTAAAGCCCGTTTATCCGATGCGGTTATTTCGGCATAGGTGCCCATCATCAAGCGCTTTTCGCGGTAGATTGGCGGATTTCGGCCGCAGCCGCAGATCGCCGCGGAAAATATCAAAGAGCAAATAATTCTTAAAGACAGCTTCCGGATCATTATAGCCTTAGTCCTGCCGGCGAGATAAACGCCAAACTCCGCATGGCGCGCTACCCTAGTTAATTTCCGCTAACACCTCATTTTGCGGGTCGAGCGCCAAGGCCCTATCCAAATGAAGCGTATATTTTTTGGTATCGCCCATCCTTTTATAACATTGCGCCAGTCGAGCGTGAGCGGTCGCAAAATCCGGGGCGATGGCTGCTGCGATCTCCAATTCGCCGACAGCTTTAATTATACTCCCCCCGATTAATCCCGGAGCCAACAGGTAGAAAGATCCTAGGCCCAAATGAGCCTCCGGTAAACCCGGATCCAACTCAGTAGCTTTAAGGAAGGCCGGCTCGATTTTATTCATATAAGATAATTTGGCCAGGAAGCCGCCGTTACCGGCAAGTTTACTATATATCGATCCAAGCATCACATAGGCTATGGCTTTATCCTGCCGGGTGGTCCGCAAATCCAAAATAACCTCCTGGACCAGGCGCAAAGCGCCCTTAAGATTATCTTTATTCTCATAAACGCTCGCCAGGCTTACTTTTGCTGGAGCATGATTTGGGTCGCGCTTCAATATATCCTGAATGATCGATTGGGCCGCGTCATAAGCGCGGCTGCGTCTTAAGATCTCGGCTTTTCCCCAGAGGGCATCACTATTTTGCGGCTGCGTATCAATGACCTGCTCGAATAATTCCAGCGCCTGACGGTCTTGACGAATGCGTAATAGATTAAAGGCCTGGTTCAAAACGGCATGGCCGATGCCGGCGCCTAAAGAACCACCGGTATGGGAATATCCCCGCTGCCTAATTTGATATAACAAGACCGCTGCCAAGGATAACCCGAGAAATACGCCGAGAATGACAAACGAAGACAGCTTCTTCATGCTGTTTTCTGAACGCAATAACTATCCTCGACCGACTTGACCAAATCAACCAAAATCGAATTAACCGGGACATCAATGCCCAATTCCTGGGCCAGCCGCACAATAACCCCGTTGATAAAATCTATTTCAGTCGCTTTCTTACGCAGGATATCCTGAAGCATCGATGATACGTTGGCCGCGGTGGCTTCGCATACGGCTTCCACCTTAGCCAATGGATCATCATAAATCAGCCGGATGCGCTTACGCTTAGCTACTCTCACCGCTTCAGTAACCGCTTTGCGCATGATATTGCGCGTCCCTTCATGATTAAGCAGTTGGCCGTTAGGCAAGCGAGTTAAGGCGGTCAAAGGATTAATCCCGACATTAATAATCAACTTTGACCAGAGTATGCTTTTTAGGTCCCGGGTAACCTTGGTATCAAACCCGGCTTTATTGAATAATTCCCGAATAGCCCGCATCTCTACGGGCATCTTGCCGTCCAGCCGGCCGATAATAGTCTCACCTTTGCCGGCATGACGGATATTTCCCTCGCCAAGCAGAGTAGCGCCTTGACTGGTAATCCCGCCGATCACCGCTTCATCTCCCACAGCCTCAGCGATGATCTCAATATTGCCGATCCCGTTTTGCAGGGTGAGTATTTTGGTACCGGAGCCGATTATCGGCTTAGCCTGGACGATAGCATTTTTGGTATCGTAGGATTTAACAGTAATGATTAATAAGTCCGCCACAGGTATATCCTTAGGATTAGCCGCGATCCGGACTTTGGCTGTCCAATTCCCGGATATGCCTTCCACGCGGATACCCTGGTCGCTAATTTTAGCCGCCCGTTCCTTATGTTTATCCAACAGCCAGACCTCTTCTTTGGTCTTGGATAAAGCTGCTGCGAACAAACACCCGATTGCACCCGGGCCTACGATTACAATTCTCATGGAACCCTCCTGCGAACAGCTAAGACATTACACGGAACCAGGCGCATTTGTAACGGGCTCTTTATTTAAAGCTCCGGCAATGCGCTGGGACCGCAGCTCTTTACCGAGATGAAATTTAAGAAATTCATCTAAAATATAATTTAACTCGCGCTTGATTAGCGGATTAAGCCCCAGATTGAGGCTAGTTTTAAGATCATTTCTTTCAATGTACAAGATCGAGGCGATCGTCCCGCGAAAAATCGCCCTGGCCTTAGAATCCTTAGCCTGGCAGCGGCCGCAGAGAAGGCCGCCTCGGCTTAAGCTAAAACGCGATTCTCCGTTTAGGCGCGCCGCACAAGAAACGCAAGAATCAAAATGCGGTTTAAATCCGGACATCGCCAAGAGCTTAATCTTGTAGATCGTTTTAATTTTATCAAAGTCATAGTAGGATTCAAGTTCTTTTAACGCCTGCACGGTAAGGGCAAATATATCTTCCTGCGCGTCTTCCGGCTGCATAATAATATCAATCAACTCCATCATGACATTGGCTGTCCCGATCTTGCCAAGGTTCTTACGGATTGATGGATAAATTTCTTTCAACTCGCAATGGCTGACCAGATGCAGCGTCGAGCTGCGGCTGCGGTAAAAAACCACCTCGTTATGCGAAAAGGTATCCAGCGTACTGGCGAATTTTTTCGGGTCAGTCCGGATACCTTTCAGAATCCCGTGGAATTTGCCGAACTCTTTGCTAAAGAAAGAGGCGATCATCGAGGTTTCCCGAAAATT
>JBFZAQ010000123.1:0-6100 GCA_041308885.1 Candidatus Omnitrophota bacterium
TGGCGGGCTTTACGGCTGGCCAGTTGCTCGATTATATCCTTGAGAATTATAGTTATTTCGCGGTTAAGACTATTGATAGTTTCATCAATATGATCCTTTTGGGCTGCGCGTATCGCATTGGCCTATCGGCAAACTTTAGGATCCGTGAAGACCGGGCCCGGTACTTGGCCTATAGTTTGGATGCTTGCATTGATAAAGCGGCCAGTGACCCCCGGATTGCCGAGTTGATCAATGGTTTTATTTTTCAATACCTATATTTAGAGGGCAGAACCGGCTGGTTCCCCAAGAAAGATATTTTAGATCTTCTGGGGACTATGTTTTATCACAGTAACACTTTCGGCGGGTTATTCGTCAAATCTCCCCATCAATCTAAAGATGTGATTTTGCAGAAGCGCGCCATCCTGAAGGAGCTGGCTGGGTTCAGCGCTAAGCTTCCCGAAGGGGTCAACGCAATATTCGCTAAGACGCTGAGCAATTTTTCCGGCCGCCACGCCGAAGGTTTTGACTTCGCCGATGTCGCCGCTAAAAAAGCGTTTCGGAAAGAAGAAATCCCCTGCAATAAAGGGAAGTCTGTTCCCGCGGAGTTGAAACAGCAATGGGATCGTATCCGCCTGGCTTTAAGCCGCAGCGCCGAAGCCGAAGCCGGGGCGATGTTCAATTGTTATATTGATATTTTCGCCCAAGTCTATAGCGAGTTCCGGGAGATCGCCCGTAAGGCAGACGCGCTTTTTCTGGAAGAGTTGAATCAACAGGCGTACGCTTTGATTAATGAGAACGGGGTTACGGTCCCGGAGTTGTATTACCGGCTGGCCACCAGGTTAGCCCATTTTCTGATCGATGAATTCCAGGATACCAGCTTACTGCAGTGGCGTAATATCTATCCTATGATCCAAGAGACACTCTCTACCGGGGGCAGCCTGTTTTACGTCGGGGATAAGAAGCAAGCCATATTTCGTTTCCGGGGAGGAGAAGCGGCGTTGTTCGAAGGGATAAAAGAAGAATTACGGGCCTACGTGCAGGTGGATTATTTGCACCAAAACTTTAGGAGCCGGCGGGCGATAGTGGAGTTTAACAATGCCGTATTCAGCCCGGAGAATATCCGCAGGTTCATGGGGTGCTGTAACCAGCAGACCGGCGAGGGCCTGAAAGAGTTTACTTCCGATGACTTAGAGCAGGTCAGCGGTATTTTCAGTAATTCGGCCCAGCAGTTTCGCTCGGAGCCGGGTTATGAATTAGGCCATGTCAGCGCGCAAGTCGTCGAGTACTCTGGGCCCCAGGAAAAGGAAATGAAGATCAAGGAGCGGGTATTCGCGCTGTTGGCGCAGCTTACGGATACTTTACAGCTACAATATAAGGATATCTGCATTTTATGCCGGGGGAATAGCGATGTGGCCTTAGTCAGCAGTTGGCTGATCGCCGCGGGCCTGCCGGTAGAGTCGGAAAAGACTCTGAATATCAAAAATAATAAATATATTAACGAGATAATTGCCTTTTTGACTTTTTTAAACTCACCGATAGATAACTTAGCTTTTGCCGCTTTTATCCTGGGCGAGATTTTTCAGGCGGCATCCGGGCTTGAGGCCCGGCAGGTCAGGGATTTTATTTTTGAGTCCCGGCCCCGGTCGCGGCGCGATGAAGCAGCCTATCTGTATCGCGAATTCCGCAGGCGTTACCCCGAAGTATGGCAGAATTTTATCGCTGACTTTTTTAAGCGGATTGGGTTTGTCGGTTTGTATGAGCTAGTCACCGATATTTATCGGGTTTTTAGAACCGGCGAACGTTTCAATCAACAGCAGGGTTTTTTTATGCATTTTCTGCAGGTGATAAAAAATAGTGAGCAGGAACATCAGGGGATTGATGACTTTTTGGATTATCTGGAGACGGTGGAAGACGCCAAGCTGTTTGTAAACTCTTCGGCGGTAAGCGCGGTTAAGGTCATGACTATTCATAAAGCTAAGGGCTTAGGTTTTGGGGCAGTGATCGTGCCTTTTTTTGAGCTTAACCTTGCAGCGCTGGGTTCCGGCAGCCGCCGCGATAAAGGGGATCGGATTTCCTATGTGGTGGACCCCGAAGATGACGGTTTACATCTGGTAAGGCTGGATACCAAGTATGCCTGGTTTAGCCCGGCCATCCGGGAGCGTTACCGCAGCGAATATAAAAAATCGTTCATTGACGAATTAAATAGTATGTATGTGGCTTTGACCCGGCCGCGCGATGCTTTGTATATTCTTATCCCGCATCAGGAGATCCGGGGTAACAATGCGGCCCGGTTTTTAGTCCCTGCGGGGTTTAGCGAGCATGGCGGGCTGCAAGCTTACTCTTCAGGAGCAATGCCCGAGGGCGGGACAATTTCTTTGGCTGATCCGGTGTATCAGGATTGGTGCGCGAGCGTATCGGAAGAATTTATCGCTAGCGCGGATTTGTCTAATCGCGCGGCAATTGCTCGCGGTACAGCCTTGCATGAGATATTGGCCCGGATCGGGCCGGTAAGCGAAGATGATTGGGAAGCTATCCTTGACCAGGCAGTTAAATTTACGCAAACCGTTTATACCTTAGGCCAAGATTTTGCCAAACTGCGCGGCATTGTGGCTAAGGTTATGATCGCCAAAGAGACAAAACGGTTTTTCTTTCTGAGTGAGGCCCAGGTGTATCAGGAGAAGGAGATGGTTAATCTCCAAGGACGGAATTTACGCATCGACCGTTTAATCGTCGGCGCGGATTTTGTCTGGATCGTGGATTTTAAGAGTTCGGCGGATAGCACGGTTGACTATGCTAAACAGCTTAATGCCTATCGGGAATGTGTATCCGAGATATACCCGGATAAGCCGGTCAGTTGTTATCTGATTTTTCTAGATGAGGCGAGAGTTGAGGAAGTTTATGGATAAGATCATCACCTTTGGGATTAGCGAGAATTTCATCCAACGGCTGGCAGATACGATTTTGGAACAGTGCCGCCAAGAGGGGATTGCTTTGGATAAGACTGCTGTAATCTTTGGCGGCAAGCGGCCGGCCCTGTTTCTTAAAAAAGAGTTATCCCGGCGCCGGGGCGCGGCATACGCCCCGTGCCGGTGTTTTTCGATTGATGAGTTTACCCATTATTTGGTAGCCCGAGATATTCCGGTGCGTCTCATATCCGACATGGATGCCTGTTATTTGGTTTACACCATCGCCCGGGATGCGGCCGCTGATATCCTGGTGAAGCATAAAGAATTCGATCAATTCTTAAGCTGGGGCCGGCAGATTGTCTCTTTTATCGATGAGCTTGACCTGGAGTGTGTGCGGAATGAGCAGCTTATCGCGATTGAAGAGAGCGCCAGTATCGGTTATGAGACCCCCGAAAGTATAAATCGCCTTCTGGAGCATATTACTACCATTCGTTCGCGCTACCACGCTGAACTGGCGCAAAGAAAGCTCTTTTCCCGCGGGCTGCTGAGCCTTAAGGCCTTGAGCCTGACGGAGTCTTTGCCGCCGTTAGAATTCGAGAAGATCTACTTGGCTAATTTTTATTATTTGCATAAGTCGCAAGAGCAGATTATCAAACGTCTGTACGACGCGGATAAGGCGGTATTAGTGTTTCAGAAAGACGGCGCTTCTTGGCCGGCATTTGAGCGGTTGGCGAAGACTTTCGGGCAGGCCATAGAGCCGACCGGGCAGCAGGCTACGGAGTATGACGTGAAATTATATAAAGGGTTTGACGGGCATTCACAAGTCGGGCTGGTCCGCCACATCCTGGAGCAGGAGATCCCGGCTGCGCAGCGCGAAAAGAGCGTGATTGTGCTCTCTGAGCCCCAAAATCTTATTCCGCTGGTGACCCAAATTTCGGCTTCGGTTAAAGATTTTAACGTATCGCTGGGGTATCCTCTGGAGCGCAGCTCTTTATTCAGTTTATTTCGGTATATGTTCCAGGCCCAGGCTACCCGCAAAGGCGCTGCCTATTATGCCAAAGATTATTTACAGGTTTTGCTGCATCCGCTGATCAAGAATTTGCGGGTTTGCGCGGCCGATGCCGCGCCGACCAGGATCCTTTGTCATAAAATCGAAGAGATGCTTCTCGGGATGTATGAAAATCCGCTGGCCGGAAGCCTATTTGTCAATCTGGATGATATTGAGGGGCAGGAGGCTCTTTATGTTTTGACCGCGGCTTCGGCTGCGAGCGTCGATGCCCGAGTGGAGATTACCCGATTAAGGCAAGCGCTGCAGCAGATTCACCAGGTGTGGCTGCGGGCCTGGGAAGATGTCGGGACATTTGCCGAGCTGGCAGTTCGGTTAGGGGTAGTTTGTGAGATATTGCTTTCTCAGAGTTCGCTAGCGTCCTATGCTCTGAATGTTTTGATGCTGGAACGGATTTATGAGATTAAGGACGAGCTGGAGGGCGCGTATTTTAAAGATGAGCGTTTTCAGCAACAGGCTCTCTTTAAGATTCTTTTGGATAAATTGCGCAATGAAGTGGTAAATTTCTCCGGTTCGCCGCTTAAAGGATTGCAGATTTTAGGGCTATTGGAAACCCGGGCGTTAACCTTTTAACATGTTATTGTCATGGATGCCAATGAATCGCTTTTACCGAAAGTGCAAGTGTATGAGCCGCTTATTCCCCGTCAGATCATGGAAGGCCTAGGGCTTGAGCGGTTAAAGCAGGAGGAAGAGATTCAGCGCTACCATTTTATGCGCTTGTTGGGCTCGGCTAAAAAAGTATATTTTGTTTACGACGATAATCCGGAGAAAGAGAAGAGCCGTTTTATCGAGGAGATCCTTTGGAGCAAGCGTAAAGAGACCGGCCGGTCCCGGGTATTCAGCGATTCAAGGGCTCGGTTTAACGTGGCCGGTATTTTGAGCCGTCCGCCGGTTATAGCTAAAGATAAAGCTGTCCGGGCATACCTGCGGGATGAATTTACTTTATCCGCATCCAGTATTGATGCTTATTTGGGGTGTCCGCTTAAATTTTACTATCAATATATGCTGGGGCTGCGGGAAAAAGAAGATATGTTGGCTGAACCGGAAGCCCGAGATATCGGCACCTTCCTGCATAATTTTCTGGAAACGGCATTCGGCGAGTTTCTTAATAAGGAGCCGGTGATTGATGAGGATTTTAAAAAGAGGTTCTTCAATAATTTTGAGATTGCCTTTGAGAGTAAATTGCTGAAGCGCTGGGGGCAGGAGAGTTTTATGATCAAAGCGATTATGCGTGAGCGGCTTACGCGCCTGTTGGAAAATGAACGCGCGCGTCCGGTACGCAAGGTGTTGGCTTTAGAGGAACGGCTCCCGGCCCAGCAGCTTATTTTGGGTGATCAAGCCTATCGTTGTAAATACGTCATTGATCGAATTGACGAGCTGCCTGATTCCAGTATTTTGGTTATTGATTATAAAACCGGATCGGCAGCCAAAGAGCCGGCGGGGTTATCCGGCTTATCGCAGATGGAATTGAATCGCCAGGCGATGCGCCAGACCATTCATTCATTTCAACTGCCGTTGTATTGTTATTTCGCCGGGAAGAGATATCCTTCAAGGCGGGTTAACGCGGCGCTGTATAGTCTGCGGGAGATCGAATGCCGGTATTTTATCAAGCCGGATAAACTGGATACCGCAGATGAGGTGATGGATATTTGCTTGCGGGCGCTGGCACAGCTTATCGGTGAGATGATGGATCCGGATTGCGCCTTTGCGGCCGATAAAAGCGACGAGCGGGCCTGCGGTTTCTGCGCGTTCCGGGCAATGTGCGCGTAGGCGGTTGCGGGCTTTACCTTTGTCGCAAAGATAATTTCTCTTTTTGTGATTCTTTGCTATAATAAGTGCCGTAAGAGCGGCGCGCCGGGAGGCGCGGTATAGCCAAAAAGGAGGAGGCAGGCGGTGAGTGTGCTCAAAATAATATTGGTTTCAGCGATCATCTTTTTAGGGCAGATAGGCAGTGTCTTTGCCGGTTTTAGCGGCCGGCCGTCAGTATCGGCTGAGCTGGGGTATAAGATGGATACGCGCAAAAGCGGCCATTCATCGGCGTATCAGCGTTTTTATCTTATAAGCGGGTATAAGAATAACAGCAACCAGGATCTTTTTTGCCTAATGCCTTTTTTTGAGATCCGCCGCAACTTTGATCAAGACCTTTGGG
>JBFZAQ010000124.1:0-4391 GCA_041308885.1 Candidatus Omnitrophota bacterium
CGTTTGAGTATGAACGACATACCAATGTTTCATTTCCTGGGTTTTCGCTTCTTGCCACCGCGGCTTAAACGCGCCAAGTGGTGATTACTTCATAAACATTATGCTTAATACTTTAGAAAGAATAAGATCTATAACCCCTATACCGGCAGCGGCAATAACCGTAACCGTGATAACCACAAACGTGGCATCCAGCAATTCCCGTCTCGTCGACCAGGCAACCTTGCTTAACTCCTGCCTGACCTCTTTAATGAACGTTACCGGCCTCTGTATCAGATTCATATCGCTCTTTTTTTACTCCCCTCTTACCAGCGTAATCAATATCCTTTAAACTGGCAGGGGCGGAGGGACTTGAACCCCCATTGCTGGTTTTGGAGACCAGTGGTTTACCAGTTAACCGACACCCCTAATTCAATGAGCATTCACCGTATCTGCACCGCCGCATCCGCGACAGCTGGGCTTACTTAATCTCTTTATGAGGAGTGTGATTCCGGCAAAACTTACAAAACTTCTTAAGCTCTAATTTATCAGCGTGCTTCTTCTTATTCTTGGTCGTGGTATAATTTCTATTCTTGCAAACCGTGCACTCGAGTGATATTATTTCTCTCATTGTTGATTTCCTTCATTAGCCCTGTTTCGCGCTTTTATCGAAACTATGATTGCCGGCGCGTTTCGCAGGACTTTTTAGCCTCATCCCAAACACCGGCTAAAAAGCTGGAGACGGGAATTGAACCCGTGACCCCGTCCTTACCAAGGACGTGCTCTACCAACTGAGCTACTCCAGCATTGGACTTCGGACACAGGTCTGAAAAAACAAAAAAACTCCAAGCTTAAGAATTTTAAACTAAAATTCTCGTGTTACGTTTATAAATAGCCTGCTATATATAGAGTTTAGCGTCAGAACGGCTATCGTGCTGCGTATGTAGAACCAGAAATATACCTCATAAATGCTGATTTGTCAATATATTTTTTGGTTTTTTATTGGCCCTAGTCCTTAAGGAGAATTTACACGCTGAGCAATTTCGCCAGGGTAAGGAAATGCGGGAGTGACAATTCTTCCGGCCGAGCAGTCGGGGCGATTCCTGCGGCATCAAGAATTGAAAATAGCCTTGGGCCGATAACAACAGAGCTCAAGCAATTACGCAGCATCTTGCGACGCTGAGTAAATACTGAGCGCGTAATTCTAAAGAATGTCCCTTCCTCGCGCTTGGTCAAAAGCGGCTTTCGCCTGACCACGAGCTTTAAAAAGCAAGAGTCGATTTTCGGAACCGGAAAAAATGAGTTACGCGATATATTAAACATCAGTTTTGGTTCGGTATAATATTGGACAAAACAACTCAAAGCGCCAAACTGTTTACTCCCGCCGCCGGCAACAATCCTTTGGGCAAATTCTTTTTGCACGGTCAGGTAGATTTCACTGAAGATTTCTTTACAGGAAAATATACGCTCCAAAACCGGCGAGCTAATATAATAGGGTATGTTGCCGATTAATTTATAAGGCGGGTGAACACAGTTTCGCAAAACATCCCATTTCAAAAAATCCGCGCAATCGATATGGACGTGTACCTGCCGGCTATACCTATCCCGCAGCAGCCCGGCTAAAACCGGGTCTAACTCCACGGCGATAATCTCTTCAACCCGCGGCGCAAGGAGGTCAGTCAAAGCCCCTCTCCCCGGCCCGATTTCAATGACCCTTTCACAAGGCGCCAGGCTGCAGGAGTCGATAATGCGCCGGCTTACCCGCGGATTAGCCAGGAAATTCTGACCTAGGCTTTTTTTTGGTTTTGGGTACATTGCACGGCTGCGGCTACGGCTGCCGTTAAACTGCGCGCGTCAACCGCTAAAGGATGCGCGGCAATATCAAAGGCAGTCCCGTGGAGCACCGATGTCCGGACAAACGGCAGACCAATAGTCATGTTGACGCCGCTGGCGAAATCGGTAAGTTTTAAAGGAATGAGGGCCTGATCATGGTACATTGCGATGACGCAATCATAATTACCGCGGTAGGCCTGGAGAATAGCCGCGTCCGCGGATACCGGACCATCGATCATCATACCGCTATGCCTAAGACTGATAACCGCGGGCCGAATGCGCCGATTCTCTTCTGTGCCTATAAGCCCGTTGTCGGAAGCGTGGGGATTAAGCCCGCAGACGATAAAACGGGGCTTCTTAAGCGCAAATAAGCTGCGCATGCAACTATGAACCAGTTTACCGGCGCGGATGACCCTGGCCGCGGTAATAGCGCGCCAGACGCCTTTTAAAGGCATATGCCGGGTTATTAAAACAAAGCGCAATGACTTATTGAAAAGAAGCATCTCATAATTCCGAGTTCCCGTCTTACCGGCAATATACTCGGTCTGGCCTTGGAATGACGCCAACCCGCTTAAAGCCACCGCCTCCTTAGATACCGGAGAAGTCACCAAACAATCTAAACCTCCTTGTTTTACCATCGTCAGGGCCTTATCCAGGTATTCCATACCGGCCCGACCGTACTCGGCTTTTAACGCGCCAAAGACAAAAGACTTGCGGTTGACATTGCTTAAATCAACAATTTCCCGGCTGGGCAGACGGCAAGCCAAGGCCTTGGCTGCCCGGCGCAACACCCATTCATCGCCGATAATCACCGGATGAACGGCCGGCGACAAATCATTAAGCGCTTTCAAAATAATGCTCGGCCCGACCCCTGACGGATCGCCCATGGTTATGCCGACGCGGATTTTTATCATATCAAGTTACAAATCCCAATGACCAAAACCCAAATCCCAATGAATCTCCAATTTCCAAATCTCAATTGGATATTGGTCATTGGTAATTCATTGGGATTTGAGATTTGGGATTTAGTCATCAGGATTAAATCACTGCATGATTTTAATGTAAGATTTCTTCTTCAGCTCCTCGATCCATTCGCTCAGGCGGGCTTGCATTTTGAAATTAAAAAGTGCGGCATACACCTGATCCTGAGCTTCCTGCAGAGTTCTTTGCCGCGGCTGGGAAATGGCGGTAAGAGCGAAAATATAGTAAGCGCCATCGTTTGGGATTGGGCTAGTAATCCCGTTAATCCCCAAAGAAAAAAGTTCAGCCTCAATATCCGGCTTAAGTTGCCCGGGCCTGACCCCAATCAGGGTATTCAGTGCAAGGCCGTGCTTCTCAGCCAGATCCTTAAAACTTACGCCGCTACGCGCTTCTTGAGCGATGACCCGGGCAGCTTCTTGATCGGCTATTTTTATCGACTCGAAGTCCCGCGTTTGCGGCTCGGAAAATTCCTCGCTATGCTCCTGATAAAACTGAGTTACTTCTTTGGGGGCAACAGTAATCTTACTGCGGATATTGGACTCCACAATGGCATATTGATAAAGCTGTTCGCGAATACGCGTCTCCAGATCGGCTTGGGTAATACCTTGCTCTTTCATCACCTGCGCAAAGACTGCCGCGCTGCCATAGCGCTTCTTGAACTGGTCGATCTTGCCTTTTACCCGATTTTCATCAATAACTATACCGCTCTTCTTAGCCTCTTGCAGGATCAACCTATCCTCGATTAACTTCTCCAGCAAGTCCGTGCGCATTTGGGCAATTTGCTTTTCGAGCTGCGGACCCTGGTATTCGCTGGATAGCTGCACACGCGTAAAATTTGTAAAATCCTCCAAGTCCTGTTGAGAGATGGCCTCATTATTGACTACCGCGACGATCTTGCCTTGAGCCTGCGCCGGAATAATGAACATCCGCAAGCCGCAGGCTGCAAGCTGCAAGCCGCAGACGATACCTATGGCTGCCCAGTTTACGCTCGGCTGACGATAGCCTAGAGCCCGCAGCCCGCAGCCTGTAACTTTTCTAATTCCTCTCTCCATAGCTAATCCCTAACTTTCTAAATGTGGTTATGGCCTCGCGCAGAAGCCGACAATACAGATCAAAGCCCACTGCCGCGATAAATCCGTGCTGTTCGCCGCCCAGCAGATTCCCCGCTCCGCGCAGCTCCAAATCCTGCATCGCGATTTTGAATCCCGCCCCCAGGTCGGAATACTCCTTCAAAGCATCCATCCGTTTTTGGGCGCCGCTATCCAACGCTGCGTCGCGCGGCAGCAAAAAATAGGCATAGGCCGGCTTATTGAACCGGCCGACCCGTCCGCGCAATTGATGCAAATCCGATAACCCAAAGGCCTGCGCGTTATTCACGATAATAGTATTGGCGTTGGGGATATCAATACCGGACTCAATGATCATCGTGCACAATAGCACATCGGTCTGATTACGTAAAAACGCAATCATCACGTCCTCAAGTTCGCGCGCGCGCATCTGGCCGTGTCCGACGGCAATGCGTACTCCTGCCGGCAGAATCCTTACCAGCCGCTCCTTGATTTTGGCAATATCCTGAATACGATTATGGAGAAAAAAGACCT
>JBFZAQ010000125.1:0-8436 GCA_041308885.1 Candidatus Omnitrophota bacterium
TTACGATCAAGAAGGACGGGATCAATAAGAAAGGCAAAGAAGTCCGGGGGGCTGAGAGCCATAGTATTAAAGGCGGAGCCAAGAAAGTTATTATTTCCGATCCGGCTCAAGGCGAAGATATAACTATTGTCTTGGGTGTAAATGAAGATAAGTATGATCCTAAGAATCATCATGTGGTATCGAACGCCTCATGCACGACTAACTGCTTAGCTCCGGTGGCCAAGGTTCTGCAGGATACTTGGGGTATTGAAAAAGGGCTGATGACGACTATCCATGCCTATACTAATGATCAGCGGGTCCAGGATATGGCTCATTCGGATATGCGCCGGGCCCGGGCAGCAGCTTTGTCGATGATCCCCACCTCAACCGGCGCGGCGAAGGCTATTTCTTTGGTCATCCCGGAATTAAAAGGCAAGCTCGACGGTTTTGCGATGCGCGTACCGGTGGCTAATGTCTCGGTAGTGGATTTAAGCTGTACGTTGCTTAAAAAAGCAAGCGTCGAGGAGATTAATGCCGCGCTCAAGGCCGCCTCCGAGGGGAAGATGAAAGGCCTCCTCGGGTTTACTACCGATCCGGTGGTATCGGTGGATTTTAATCATTGTACCTTAAGCTCGATCGTGGATGGTCTAAGCACTAAAGTAATCCAGGACAATTTTGTCAAAGTCCTTTCCTGGTACGACAATGAATGGGGATATTCCAGCCGCGTGGTTGATCTGTGCGAGTTCATGGTGAAAAAGGGACTGTAAGACTAGATGGTCGGTTTAAGATATAACGAACTGTTGTTTTGACTCAATGATTAGGTAAGTTTTGTGTAATGTTTTATGTGTAATGTGTAAAGTGGGTGCAATGATAAATTGTGTAAAGGAAAAAAAATATTTTTAACTATTTCCAATACACATTAAACCATTACACCCTCATTACACATTACACTATACACATTACACAAAACGACGTTTTTAATAATAGCGCCTAGTTTTCGAGTTAAAGCAACAGTTTTTTGGATTATATGGAGTATATTTTATTTATAGTCATTGGTTCTACCGGGATCATAGCTCAGGTTCTTTGCGCGCGGGAACTATTGGTGAATTTCTACGGCAATGAACTGACCATCGGTATTATCTTGGCTAATTGGATTTTGTTGGAGAGCGTCGGGGTTTTGACTACCTCGCGGGCAGCCCCTAAGGTAAATTCTAAGACCGCGTTGCTGGTTTCCTTGCAGTTATTAAGCGCGCTTAGCTTGCCGCTTTCTTTATACTTTGCTCGTACTTGTAAAGTAGTTATGGGTATCCCTTCGGGCGAAGCCGTGGGAGTCGTATCGGTTTTTTTTATTTCTTTACTTGCCCTTGCGCCGATGAGTATTACTCATGGCGCTCTTTTTAGCGCTGCCTGTCTCTGGTTTAAAAATAGGCGCAAATCCGCAGCCGATAGTGCCGGAATTGTCTATGCCTGGGAAACCGGCGGGACTCTATTGGGCGGGATTATCGCTTCGTCTTTGATTATTCCCCGAATGAATGTATTTAGCGCGGCTGTCGCCATTACCTTAGTTAACCTAGGGCTTTGTTTCTGGTTGTTTAGGACTTTGTCTTGGGTATTGCGCGGGATTATAGCAGCGCTATTCGCCGGTACGGTTGCCTTGATGGTCTTGGGAAATCCGGGCTATCTTAATCAAGAATCGATCTTATTGCAGTGGCAGCACCTTGATGTGATCAGCTATCGCAATACCGTGTACGGCAATATCGTAGTTACCGAGTGCGATGCCCAACGGACGATATTTACTAATGGCGTGCCGGGGATTGTTTTGCCGTATCCGGATAAAGCGTTTAGCGAAGAATTCGTTCATTTCCCTCTGTTGGTTCATAACGCGCCGCAGGATATCTGCGCCTTAAGCGGGGCTGCGGGCGGAATTTTAACCGAATTGTTAAAATACAAATCGCTCAAGCGGATTGATTATGCCGAGTTGGATCCGGTGATCTTTCAGGTGCTGGAAGAATTTCCATCGGAGATGACTAAAGCGGAGTTGGCTGATAAGCGGGTGCGCCTCATTCCCCGAGACGCGCGTTTATTCCTTCAGACCACACCGTTGACCTATGACGCGGTTTTATTGGGCGTGAATAAACCTCATGATTTGTCCACGAACCGGCTATTCACGCAGGAGTTCTTTACGGTAGTCAGCAGGCATCTAAAATCCGGCGGAGTTTTGGCCTTAACTCTTCCGGGTTCGACGACTTATTTGAGCCGCGAATTATTGGCTTTGAATCTCAGCGTGTATCGGGCTTTGCGGGCTGTCTTTGGTTATATCCGGATTATCCCCGGTGATTATACTATGTATATTGCCGGTCATGACCCGCAAGTCATAAGCCTTGATGCCCGGACGCATTTTTTGCGGCTAAATGAGCGCGAGATTAAATCGGACCTTTTAACCGAGCAGTATCTTGAATATCGCCTCCAGAGAGGGCGCGAGAAATGGTTTGTTGAAGCTTTAAATACGGCTTCCGCCCGTACTAACCGCGATTTATCCCCGGCAGCCCTGTTCAATTATTTGGTTTTTTGGAATAAGGAATTTTCTCCCTCGGTAGCCGGCGCATTCGCGGCCATCGGCCGCCTGCGTCTGGGGGGCGCTTTACTGATCGTGATTCTGCTGGGTTTGATGGCGGCTATCGGTAATAAGGCTGTCCGGGCCAGGGGCCGGCAGCGGGCAATAGTTGTGGCGATCGGCACCAGCGGTTTTTACGGGATGATGATAAGCCTGGTGCTGATGTTTTTATACCAGACTCTATTCGGGTATGTGTACTATCGTCTGGGATTGTGTATCAGCCTATTTATGGCTGGGATATGCCTGGGAAGCATGGTAATGAATTTCGTGCTGGAGAGGCGCAGGCTGTCGTATAAGGCTTTGATACTAGTCGAGGCCGGTATCGCCGGTTCTGTGGGCGTCTTGATTCTGGCGTTTACTTTGGGCTACGCCGGGATTTCCGCGCCGGTTTTTGCCGTCTTATTTTTCTTAAGCGGAATATTACCGGGCCTGGAATTCCCTTTAGCCGGTTTCTTATACAGCCGGGATCAACCGGAGAACTCCGAGAGATCGGCAGGCGTCTTGTACGGCGCGGACCTGCTCGGGGGCTGGCTGGCTGGGCTGCTGGGGAGTATTGTTTTGGTTCCCGTTCTAGGCTTGCTGGAAACTCTGATTGTGGTGTTGGCGGTTAAAGCGATGAGCCTGCTTAATTGCGCGTTGGCTAACCGCAATTCCCGGAATTGAGCGTATTTTTTTCGCTGCTCACTTCCGGGAATTAAAATGGTCGGTTTCTTAGCCCGCGTCCAGCGGGTCCTGCCTGCTGCGGCACCCCGCCGTGCTCTCCGCCTTCGGCGGATGCGCGCGGCGGGGTCCCCGCCTCCGCAGTCACCCGCTGGCAAGCGGATAAAACAATAGAAACGTCCCCTATTTTATACTTGTCAGGCCATAAATCTTGCGGAGGGGGTTGTTCGCGCACAATTAGAAAATTTTTTGCAATAGTGCGCAAGGATTTACAGCGAGCGTAGGTTAGTTATCGAATTAGGTAAGCAGTAACCGTAGCGAGCTGTAAACCCTGCCTACCGGTAGGCAGGCGTAGCGCACGGAAAAAATTTTCGTGCGCGAACAAACCCCGGAGCAAGATTTATGGTTGGTTGGTGGGTGAGATGGAAAAAAGAATTGTTTCACAATCCCTGCCTTGTGGTATAATTAAAAAACCTATGAAAGCCGCCTCACCCCGCACAAAAGAAGAACTTAAAACCGGCAGGTTTCTGATTCCTTACCGGATCTACGAAAATCCCGGGCCGCAGTTGATCTGCGTTAATGGAGTTCAGCAGTCGATGGCGATGTGGTTAAGTTTTGTCGCCCGGTTCTCCCGCGATTACCGGATAGTCCTGTTTGATTTTCCCAATCAGGGCAAGGGCAAGGTGCTTTCCGGGTCGCCTCAGGTATCCCTCGAAGAGCAGGTCGAGATTTTATCCGCGATGATGGATGTAACCGGCACTCGCCAGGAGGCGACACTCTGCGCTGCTTCCTGGGGCGGGGTTATTGCCGTAGCTTTTGCCGCCCAATATCCTAATCGGGTTAAGCGAATGATCCTGGCGAGCCTGGGGACCAAGCCGAATAAGAAAATGGTTGAGACTATCAAGAATGGCTCGGGCCTGCATTTAAGCAAGCGCGATGAGATGGCCCATACTTTAATCAAGGGTTTTGGCGAGAGTCTGCCGGATAAGATGAAAGAGAGTATCTTGAATCAATTCCGGACTATGAAAGACGAGAATATCCAGGCGTTTTATGAGCATGGCCTATTCGTGATCGCATCTAAGCAATTGAGTGAAATTGTCGATCTTAAATCAATTAAGCCCAAGACGGTTTTACTTAATGGCGAGAAAGATACTATTATCGATTTAGACGATGTTAGATTTTTAGCCTCCCAAATCCCCGATTGTGAGTTAAGAATTATTAAGGGTGTGGGTCATTTTTTGCATATGGAAAATGATCGAGTTCTGGATATCTACGCGGAAATCCTCAAGCAGTAGCCAACCATGAATCTAGCCTTATTCTTGCTCAAAGACATATTCCGAAAAAAATTGCGGGTCCTGTTGACCATTTTTGGGATTGGCATAGGTGTCTGTGTTTGTATCGTCATGCTGGGTGTGGGCGAAAGCATCAAGCATTCCTTCAAGGATGTTTACGGCAAGCGCCAGATTGATATTGTCGTCCAGGAGAGTGATCAGCTGAGTATCTTATTGAGCAGAGTGGACGCGGCCGCAGCCGGACAGATCCGCGCGATCACCGGGATTGAAGACGCGGGATCGGTTCTCTTGTATATCCATAAGCTTAAGAAATCCGCGGTGCCGGTGTTTGGCTGGGAGCCGCAAACTTTTTTGTTTGATGCCGTAGAGTTGACTCAAGGCCGCCGGCCGGTAGCCGGGAAAAAAGAGGCAATGGTGGGTGCTGTCCTTATGCGCAGCCTGGAAAAAGACCAGGAGAAGCAAATCACGATTAAGGGCCAGGCCTTCGAGGTGGTGGGTGTCTTTAAGAGTATGAGTCCTTTTGAACAGTCGGCGGTAGTTCTGTCTTTATCCGACTTACAGGCTGTATTGCGCGAAGAAGGCAAGGCTAGTTTCGTCAACGTGAAATTAAAACCCGGCTATCGCGCCGAGGCCGGGACTGACAGCGTGCTTAAAGAGATTGAGCGGGTAATGCCTTCAATTTCGGCAATGCGCGCGGATGCCTTTGTGGCTGAGAAGACTAAATTTATTGTGATGGGAGAGCAGTTCTCCGTATTGGTGAGCGTGATTACCATTATCGCGGTGGCCTTAGGTTTAGCGAATACCATGGTTACCTCGAGTTTTGAGAAAAGGAAATTTCTTTCGATTTTGCTGGCTCTGGGCTGGCCCAAAACCGCGATCGCCCTGGTTTTTATCTGCGAATCCCTGATTGTAGCCCTAATAGGCGGCGCTTTGGGGATATTTTTAGGGTTTAGGGGCACGGCGTATATTTTTAGTATGACTAGTATTCAGGCTTTTGTCCCGGAATTAAGTTTAGCCTTCATACTTAAAATAGTGGGGATGCTTTTGTCGGGCGCTCTTTTTGCCGGGTTGGTACCGGCATGGACCACGCTTAATTCTAACCCCGTGGAGGTCATCCGTAGTGAATAAAGTCGAAGCCGAAAAGAACCTTTTTAGGCTCGTTAGCGTGCGTAAGTATTATCCGATTGTGAAGAGCCATGCTTTGCGCGACATCAGTCTTACTATTGAAAGAGGACAGATTGTCGGGATTACCGGGCCCAGCGGCAGCGGCAAGAGTACTTTGTTATATCTTTTATCCGGCTTGATCACTCCTACGGCGGGAACGATTTTTTTTCAGGAAAAGCACTTGGCGCGCATTCGGAACCGGGGCCGCTATCGCCGGGAGAACATTGGTTTTGTCTTTCAGGACTTTTATCTCTATCCCGGCTTTACCGTGCTGCAGAATGTGCTTTTTCCTTGTCTTTACCGGGTGATTGTCCCGGCGGCGACCCGCCAGAAAGCCGAAGGACTGCTGGATGAGTTGAATATGCATCATAAGCGAGACGCTCCGGTAGAAGTTCTTTCCGCCGGCGAGCGTCAGCGCGTCTGTATCGCCAGGGCTTTGCTGAACGATCCCCAATGTATTCTGGCTGATGAGCCTACGGGAAACCTGGACAGCCACAACGGCCAGGTCATCTTGGAGCTGCTGAAGAAGATCAATACCCAGCGCCAGACCACGGTGATTCTCGTTACTCATGAGGAGCGGGTTTCCCGCTATGCCCATAGGATTATTCGTTTAAATGACGGAAAAGTTGATCCGGGCTAGAAAATTAGTTTGTCCCACATGCAAAAAGGTCTGGGGAATGATTCACTCAAGGGGTATATGGGGGTAAAGATGAGAGGGATTATTTTTTTCATGGTGTGTTGTTTGAGCGGTTGTTCCAGTTCCGCAGATACTGAGGCGCCTTATGCAGCGCAAAATTCACGATCGGTCAATTGGAACGAAAGTTATAATGGAATGAGCATGGACGCCGCGGGGAAGGCGACGGTTTACGGCAGCACGAATTATGGAAGCTATAAGCTGGAAAGTTCGTTTGACGGATTAAACTATAAGGACGATACTACCTTTGATGACGGGTCACATCGATATCAAGAAGGCAACTTTCTGAATGATGGAATGATAGAATGATGGCTGCCTTTAAAAAGTTTGACAATCGGCGTGGATTAGGCTATATTATACCATTCGGATTATGCGGAGGACCAGATGGCGGCAATGACGGTTAAAGATATTGATTTGAAGAATAAAGTTGTGTTGATGCGCGCGGATTTTAATGTCCCATTGGATGATCAGTTGAATATAACCGATGATACCCGGATTCAGGCGACGCTGCCGACGCTTAAGTATCTGCTTCAGATCGGCGTGCGTAAGATTGTCTTGATGAGTCACTTAGGCCGTCCGGATGGTAAAGTTGTCGCTAAGTACAGCCTTAAGCCGGTAGCGGCCAGGCTGGGAGAGCTGCTTAAGCAAGAGGTTAAATTTCTTAGCGATTGTGTGGGCGACGCGGTTAAAAAAGAAGTGGATTCCGCCAGCCAAAAAGTAGTATTGCTGGAGAATCTGCGTTATCATCCTGAAGAAGAGGCTAATGACCCGGGCTTTGCTCAAAAATTGGCGCTACTGGGGGAGGTATACGTCAATGATGCTTTTGGCACCGCGCACCGGGCCCATGCTTCCACTGAAGGCGTGACCCATTACTTAAAGTCCGTGGCCGGATTTCTTTTAGAGAAAGAGATCCATTATCTGGGCGATACTTTGCACAGCCCCCAGAAGCCATTTATCGTAATTTTGGGCGGGGCTAAAGTATCGGATAAAATCGGCATGATTGAGAACTTACTGCCCAAATGCGATATGATTATTGTCGGCGGCGGCATGAGCTATACTTTTCTTAAGGCTAAAGGTATCAGCATTGGTAATTCCAAGCTCGAGAAGGATAAGCTGGATTTAGCCAAGAGCTTGCTGGATCAGGCCGCGGCTTTAAAGAAAGAAATCGTGCTCCCGGTTGATCATTTAGTAGTCGATACTATCGATGCGAAGGCTTTGACTGAGATTGTGGGCCTCAACATTCCCGACGGTAAGATTGCCGTGGATATCGGGCCCAAAACTATCGCATTGTTTAAGGCCAAATTAAAAGACGCCAAGACTATTGTCTGGAACGGCCCCTTGGGTATCTTTGAAATAGACGCCTTTAGCCAAGGTACCCGGCAGATTATCGCTTATGTTGCGGCGCTTCAAGCTACTAGTATTATCGGCGGCGGTGATACCGCGGCTGCGGTAGCTAAATTCCAATTTGAAGATAAAATGACCCATATTTCAACCGGAGGCGGCGCGAGCCTGGAATTTCTTGAGGGCAAGACTTTGCCTGGTGTAGCCGCCCTTGCGCAAAAATGAGAAAAACTATTATTGCCGGTAATTGGAAGATGTTTAAGACTATCTCGGAAGCCATTGAATTGGTTAACGGGCTAAAGAGGAGTTTATTCGATGCCCCAATAGAGGATATGGATATCGTGGTTTGCCCGCCGTTTACGGCTGTGGGGAGTGTGGCCGAAATAATCGGCGATTCGGGGATT
Source organism: Candidatus Omnitrophota bacterium (assembly GCA_041308885.1). Classification (GTDB taxonomy): domain Bacteria; phylum Omnitrophota; class Gorgyraeia; order Gygaellales; family Profunditerraquicolaceae; genus JBFZAQ01. The sequence goes on from JBFZAQ010000125.1 coordinate 8,149, forward strand.
GCGGTCGGGGCCCAGAATTTGCACTGGGAAGAAGAAGGGGCTTTTACCGGCGAGGTTTCAGCTAAAATGGTCAAGGAGTCTGGTTGCGCTTACGTTATCGTCGGTCATTCCGAGAGGCGCCAGTTCTTTGGGGAGACCAACGAGTCAGTAAATAAGAAGATTAAGGCAGCGCTGCGTTATAATTTGACCCCTATTGTCTGCGTGGGAGAGATGCTTAAGGAGCGTGAAAGCGGCCATACCTTCAAGGTCTTGGATGATCACGTTGTCAATGGGCTTAAGGATATTAGC
>JBFZAQ010000126.1:0-9160 GCA_041308885.1 Candidatus Omnitrophota bacterium
TTCCCCGGCGGCTGCCCCTTCAATCAAATCCGCGGTCTCCGGGCTAACCTGCCGGATCGAGCGAGGGGAGCTCTCCTTTTGGATATCCTGCAGACGTTCGGCAGCTAACGCCGCATACCGCGGATTGCGCACGGCTTTGTAGATCTGCACGGCCTGATCGTAAAGATTCAAGCGCTCGCAAGTCAGGCCATGATAATAATTGTATTCATCGTCTCCGATCAAGGGATATTTAGTAAACAACTCCAAAGCGTCGGTATAATCAGCCGTCTGGTAATAAGTAATCGCCAAGAGCCGGCGCGCCGGAGGAAGTCCGCTCTTTAAAAATTGTTCTACCGCTTGCGCATAGTCGCCATGCTGATAATACAATCGGCCTAAGGCGTATTGCAGGTCAGCTACTTTCTCCCCTTTTAAGATTAAATCCCGATAAAGTTCTATCGCGCGGCTATAGTCCGCCTGTGACCGCTGGACATATTCCTGGGCCTGTTCGACCGGGTCGCGGGCAACGCAGCCGGCAGATAACAAAACAACAACAAAAGATGCGGCTCTTAAACGCTGAAGAAATACTTGCCGCCCCGTCATTCTGAGGCCGCAGGCCGAAGAATCTCTACGCCATCCGAGATCCTGCGCTACGCTCAGGATGACTAATTTTATTTTATTCAACCGGCTGACCGGCTGACCGGCTGACCGGCGCGCCTTACTTTCCCTGATATCGATAATACGCATTACACGCTCCTTCCGTAGAAACCATACACGGACCAATGGGATTCTCCGGAGAACACTTCCGGCCGAATATTGGACACTGGGGCGGACGCAAAATCCCTTTAAGCACCTGCGCGCATTTACACTGCAAGCTCGAGGCGGCCGGGGGTGCACACCGGGCCTTATCCAGCCCCAAGGCCGTACCGGCATCAAACTGGATAAATTCTTTTTTTAGCTTTAGTCCGCTGTCCGGTATACTGCCTAGGCCTCGCCACTGAGCGGCGGTAACAGTAAAAACCCGATTGATAATCTCCCGGGCTTTCCTATTTCCGGCCGGCCGCACGATCCGCGAATACTGATTATCGATCTTCGGTTTTTCAAGCACTGCCTGCTTGACTAAAGCATACAGCCCCTGCAGCATATCCACCGGTTCAAAACCGGCAACACAACAGCCAATGCCGTATTTGGCTACAATTACCTTGTAGTCGTCGGCGCCGATAATCGCGGATACGTGCCCGGGGCAAAGAAATCCGTCGATGAATGATTTCCGGTCGTTGGCTAAATGGAGCATGGCCGGAACTATTCTTTTAAGAGAGGTGAAAAAAAATAAGTTCTTCAACTTCTCTTTCTTGGCCTGGATGAGCGCCAGGGCAATCGTGGGTGCGGTAGTTTCAAAGCCAACCGCCAGAAAGATAACCCGTTTGCCGGGATGAGACTTAGCCGCTGCCACCGCGTCACTGGGGGAATAGGCCACTTTGACTAAAGCCCCCCGGCTGCGGACCAGCTCCAAAGTAGAATTCGCGCCCGGTACCCGCATCATATCCCCGAAAGTAACGATCATGGTATCGGCAGCTCCGGCGATACGGATTGCCACGTCGATATATTTCTGCGGCGATACGCATACCGGACAGCCCGGCCCGGCAACTAATTCAATTGACTCCGGCAAAAGGCTGCGCAAACCGAAACGGAAGAAATTCTGGGTATGCGTCCCGCAGACCTCCATAAACCTTAAGTGTCTGGCCGGAGTTATTGCGCGTATTGAACGCGCCAAAGCCTGCACCAGATTTTTATTCCGAAATTCATCGACGTATTTCATGCCATAAAGATAATGTTTCTTTGGCTCGGCGGGGATCAACCTTTTCAATCGCAAACCCGGCATGGATAATCAGATAGTCGCCTTTCTTTAACCCGCCGACCATTTGGACGTTGACGGTCCTGACCAGGCCCCCGGTCTCCACCTCGGCAAAGTCGCCATTAATCTTCTTAATCTTCATCGGAATCGCTAAACACATGGTTATATTCCTTTGACTGGAGTTAGAAAATCCCAATGGCCAATGGCCAAATCCCAATGAATGTCCAATTTCCCAATCCCAATTGGATATTGGTCATTGGAAATTCATTGGGGTTTGGTCATTGGGATTTAGTCATTTACTGGCACCGCCGCCGGTTCTTAATGTTAAAATTGGCTACCGCGGCCTGGCCTAAAGAAACACACGCGTCATTACAGGGTAACCTGCGATGCGTGATTACCTTGAAGTTCTCTCTATATAATAAGTTTAAAGTAAGCGAAAGTAAAAGGCTATTTTGAAAGACTCCGCCCGAAAGGGCGACTTTGTTGATTCCGGTTAATTTCTGAATTGAACAACAGGTCTTATGGATCATTTCCGCTACCGTCACGTGAAAACGAAAGGCGATTTCGGCGGGGTACGCCCCTCGGCCAATCGCCTGCACGATATCAATCACCATCGGCGCCGGGTCAATAATCTGCGCGCCGTTATCCTCTTTGACGGCAAACCGGTACGCCTTCCCCAGCCCCCTATAACTCTCGGCAACTTTCTGTAAGGTAACGGCAAGCGCAGCTTCGAACCGAGCCTGGCTTTGGGCCAAGACGATACTGGCCACCGCATCAAAAAGCCGGCCCATGCTGCTGACCAAAGGAGAATTAAACCCCGACTCGCTCATCTTTTGCCAAAGCATCCATCTCCCCCTCGGTATCCTGCGCACCAGCGGAATCTTAAGCTGCCGGAATTTTTCTCCGTACGCGGCGGACAACCAAGCAGCGGCAAGCCGCGCCGGTTCCCGGATAGCCGCGGACGCGCCAATTAAAGGAATATTCCTCAGGTGCGCTTGGCGCGCAAAACTCCGGTAGCCGCGGCAAACCAAAAACTCCGCACCCCATCCGGTATTATCCAACCCCCAGCCCGTTCCGTCAAAAACGACTCCTATGACCTTGCTGCCGGAGATATTATTTTCCGCCATGCACGAGGCAACATGGGCGTGATGATGTTGGACCGCGATCGCCTTAAATCTGCGTCCGCCAAGCTGCTGGAGATACTGCGTTGACCGATATTCGGGATGGGCATCATACGCAATTACCGCGGGGTGTTGAAGCAGAAACTTCTTCACCTGCCTCTCAAACCCCAAAAAATCAGCCAGCCCGTCTAAATCCGCATGCACGGGGCTCAAGATTGCGGTGCGGCCGTGGGCAAAACAAACCGTATTCTTGGCCTGCGAACCTAAAGCCAGAATAGGCTTGCGGACCGCAAAAGGTAATTTAACTATGGTGGTTTTCATTGCGCATTAGCCGCGCGTATTCCCGCGTTAACAAAGGGATAATTTTTCTATTTTTCTTCCCGCCGATCTTCCGGCCCTCAATAGCCCGAACCGGCATAATCCCAAATAAAGAATTAGTCAGAAAGGCCTCGCTCGCCGACACTAAATCCTGCGCTGTACACAGGGCTTCCTCCACGATAATTCCTTTATGACGGCACAGATCAAAAACCACTTTTCGGGTTACCCCCGCCAAGCACCCGCAGGCCAAAGCCGGAGTAAATACCGCCTCATTTTTAACCCAAAAAATATTACTCCGGGTCCCCTCACTGATATAACCTAGCGAAGTACATAATAACGCCTCATCATATTTCTTCCGCCGGGCCTGCCCATAGGCGGTCTCATAAATCACTCGGTTAGTGGTTTTATGCGGCGTCACCGGGGCATACAGGCCCGCGGCAATCAGGACCTGAAAACCGCGGCCGTAAACGTCCCGGCCGGGGGCTTGGTAAAGTTCAGCCGTAATTAAGATCTCCGCCCCCTGTTGTTTTTTCCAGACAGTCAGCCGCACCCGCGCATCCTTTAAGCAGTTTAAACTCACTGCCTCAGCAATATTGCGGCGTAAAGCTTGCGCGCCAGGGACCCCCTTGATTCCTAACTGCCGGCAGGAACTAAAGAGGCGTTGAATATGCTCGTTATAATAAACAATCCGGCCGCGATAGGCGCGCATCGTCTCAAATAACCCATACCCCAGAAGGAATCCCGGCTGCGCCACCGAAGCTCGCGCTTCATTCTGAGAAATAAACTTACCGTTCCAGTAAACTATTGGCATGCCACCGCCCCCATCATCGCCTTAGCCTTAACCATAACTTCTGCGTACTCGGCGCGCGGATCAGAATCCGCGACAATCCCGGCCCCGGAATAAAAAAATACCTGATGGCCTTTTTTTAGAATGGTGCGGATCAAAATATTAAAATCCATATCCCCGTTAGAATTGATGTACCCTAGCGCCCCGGTGTAAAATGAGCGCCGCGAAAGCTCTAGCTCCTCGATAATCTGCATAGCCCGGATTTTCGGACAGCCGGTGATCGAGCCTCCGGGAAAACAGGCCCGCAAAAGATCAATGCTATCGTAGCGCGCATGCAATCTGCCCCGCACGGTAGCCGTAGTCTGATATACAGTAGCGTAAGTCTCTAAAGACCGCAGGTGGTCTACCCCGATAGAGCTGTACGCGCAAACCCGGCCCAAGTCATTACGCTCTAAGTCAGTAATCATCATCAATTCAGCCTTATCTTTTGCGCTTAATAAAAGTTCCTGCTTCAAGCGGGCGTCTTCTCGCTTGCTGCGCGACCGCGGCCGGGTGCCTTTCATCAGCCGGGTTAAAACCCGCCTCCCCCGCAAGCTTAAAAACCGCTCCGGAGAAGAACTTAAGAGCTGAAAATCCCCGGCGTCAAAATACGCCCCGAAACACGACGGACTAGCCAAGCGCAGAGACTCATAAACCTGCGACGCCGGAGCAGCGATCCGGCCGTCAAACCGCATCGAGAGGTTAACCTGATAAATATCTCCCTGGCGGATATATTCTTTGGCCCGCAGCACTGCCGCGCAATACTGCCGTTTAGTCATCCCCGCCGCTATCGAAGCTCGGGACGGCTGCTGCTGCCGAAGGAAGGTTCGCGTCGGTAACGGATTCCCGGCCCGCGCAACCATTGAAGCCAGCTCCCCGATCCGCTGCCGGCACCGGGCCTTGGCTGCTTCAAGAGTATCTTTAGGCCGGCCGGCGGCGCAGAGATAAAGCGCGTTAGCCTTATGATCAACCGCGATAACCGAATCATAGAAATGAAATACGCTCTGGGGTATGGCCGGATCTCCGGCGTTCGCGCGCCTAACCGTCTTCTCCCGATTGACCCCCGCATCGTAGGCCAGAAACCCCACTGCCCCGTTAAAAAATGGCAGGCCCGGATTATGGCCGAGGCGCGGTAACTTGGCTAAAGCCGCGCGCAACTTAACAAAAGGATCGCCATCGCCTACTTTAAGAGTCAGATACGGATCTGCCCCCAAAAAGGAAAACCGGCCTATCTGCGGACTAATTAAACTGCTATCCAGAAAAAAACATCCCGGCCGCGCCTGCAAAACCATAAACAGGCGCCAGGGATCAACTGTCAACTTATATGATTTCCAAGTGCAGTATGCCATCGAGGCTAAACAAACGCTCATCGCTACGTAACGAACAATAGGCTAAAAGATATGACTTGTCGCGGTCCTGGCGGATTTCTTTAGGGGTTACTTCTCTCTCCGTAACTGCGGCATTGGAACCGGTCAGATACTTCATTCTCAGTTTCACCCCTAACTGGATAGCCTCTTGAATAGTGGCGATCTTCTGATTAATGATATTATCGAGAAGGCGGGAGTTGATTCCGAACAGCCCCAACAAATGAACCGTATCCTGGATCCCTTTAAGACGCATAATTTCGCGTAAACGCTGAAAGATTTCAAACGTAAGTTCCACATCCGACCCGGCCCGGTGGGCCTGCGGCGAATGAACGCCCAATTTCTGGGCCACAAACCACAAAGCGTAACGCGGGAGTCCCGGTAAAAGCCGGCGGGACATCTTTAATACATCGACCACCATAATGTCATCGGAAAATGCCTGGGCCAAAAGCCGCATTTCATTCTTTAAAAACTCCATATCAAAAGTCGCGTTATAGGCGCACAGACAACTACCTCGGATAAAATCCAGAAACCGCGGCAAAACCGCCTCCATCTTTGGGGCCAGGGCCACCATTTCCTCCGAAATCTTATTCACCTGATACGCGGCCGGCGAAATCGGCCGCTGGGGATTGACCAAGCTTTCAAAAGCAGCGATGCGCTCTTTACCTTTAAAGCGTAACGCGGCAATCTCGACAATCCGATCTCCCGACGCCGGATCAAGACCGGTAGTTTCAGTGTCAAAAATAGTGATTTCGATTTCGTCAATAAACTGATTTACGCTCATTATTTTTTAGGATGTCTTTGAAAGAACTCCCAGATCTGCGTAAAAGAAATATCCTGAGACACCGGCCCTACGGTTTTAACCGGTAAATATTGGTTGCCGCTCGGCCAGGCATGCCCCATGCCCTCAACGGTGCAAAATACGGTTTCGGCATCATTACTGCACCCGGAATAAGAAACACAACGAGCACTCTTATTCTTATACACCTCTTGGCTGTCCGCGCTACAACCATTAATTGTCCGCCAGGCATCGACGGACTTCTGGGCTGATAAAGGATGGGATTCAGTCTTTTGCATAAATTTATTTTCGCCACCTTCAAAGAACGCAGTTAAAGGATCAGCTGTGCCATGAATGTGCATAATCGGAATGGGCTGGGCATTCGCGCATTGCGGCGGCACGCCCGGCGGAGCAACCGCCGCCACAGCCGCGATTTTATCGGAGAGTTCACAAGCCAACCGATAGGCCATAATCGCGCCATTCGATATGCCGGTGGCATAAATTCTCTTTTCATCGACCGCATAATTTTTTTTCAACTCTTCGATCATTTGGGCAATAAACCCCAGATCATCAACATTATTCTCCAACGCATATCCGCAACGGCTGCCGCAATCCCATCTCCCACCGTTCCAGGTCAAAAGATTAGCTACTTTCCCTGTGCCGGCCGGGACCGCCAGAACAAAACCGAAATTGTCCGCGTCGGTCTCCAGGCCGTCGCGATAGGCGCCAGTTAGATTCCCTCCTCCACCGTGTAAATAAATAACCACGGGAAATTTCGTACCGTCGGCCGCGCCTTTAGGCAAATGCACCTTATATTCCCGTGCCCTGCCGGCATACTCTAATTGATAGGTTGGATCATCCTTGCCGTACTTTACCGACTGCAACGCGCTAATAAGTTTGGCGATTGGCCCTTGGGCCGACGCCTCCGGAATAATTACCAGGCCCGCTATACCAGCGCTGACAACCAACACCCCGACTAACCTATTTATTCTCATCCCGGCCTCCGAGTGGCAATATACGCCGGCACCAATCTTACCGGACGGTACGAGCGCTTAACAATTCTTAAATTATCCAGGCCCGAATCATCCATAGTATTAATATATTTAAACCCTTCGAGCTGCCGGCATAGTGAATTAAAGATGTGCTGGGCTAGCCCTTTGCACTCTAAATCAGTAACTTCATAAATTACGCAGAACGTATCCGCATTAAGCCCGGTACCAATAGTGAAACCTTTAACCCGGCCATCGACTTTTACCACTCTACCCGTTACATCCAAACTATTAAAACTGTTCAACAAATGCCTCAGGCATACGCGGCTATCCTCAAGCATGCCCCGGTAGACACGGTCGCTGTTCCCGAGACTACGCTGCTTAGCCCAATCAGTATATAGTTTTAAACACTCTTGAGCATCGCCTTTATCCAGCGGTTCATCGCTAAAATGATAATTCTTCTGAAAATAATTGAGGCTGGCCCGCTTGGGCTTAAAAGCATCCCCCCGCAGCTGCACTAAATCGTTTCTCTTGTGCAGATACTCCGGGAACTTAGACACGCACACTAATCCTTGAGCCTGATAATAGGCGCGGCTGGATTCTTCGATATTCTCGATCCGGGATACCTGCGGATTCCGGTTTCTCCGGTCCATGACCCGGAAGGCTTCGCTAATGGCCGCGGGGCTTTGTTTTTTCCCCAGGGGAGGCAGAAATAAAAATTGACCGCCGGCATCCCTAAAAAAAATAAGCAGCTGCCCGTGGCTCAGACCCCAGGAAACATCACACAGCTTGCCCCAAATAAATATATTCTCAAAAGAATAAGCGCTAAGCTCATGAGGGGATTGCCGCAAGTAGGCGTTAATCCGCGCTTTATCCCGTAAAGATAGGCTATTGAGTTTCATCGGGTTCACCCCCACACCAAAATTATATATCTATTGCACAGTTTCATTCCGCAATAAAATGGTCGCTTTAGTGTGGGGGCAGCTTCAACTCCACAATCTCGGCCACTTGCTCATAGGCCTGGATGAGCTGAGGGTTATTGCGCAGCATCTTTAACTGCGCAGGCTGATTAAGATAGGCGGCCAGCTCGGCGGTATATTCTTTGAAGGCGGCTTCCTGCAGATGTTCTCGGACATAGGGGCAATTCAAGTCTACCGTTAACAGGACTTTTTTTGCCCGCAGATTGATGAGAAACGGATACAGCCGGCATTCAAACGGACGTAACGGGTAAATGCGGCAGCTATTCTGCTTAAAATCTAGAAAAGCGCAAATAAAACCCTCTCCGTCAGGATGCGGCACGGGCTGGATGCGCTTATCCGGAGAAACGGAAACCGCCGGAATTCCCGGGCGATCCGCGAAACCGAGCGCCTCTTCATCGGTAAGACAAGGCAGCCACACCGAATTTTCTTCGCGGAATCGGCAGCATCCCCGGCAATTCAGACAAACGCTGGACGGAATTAACTGCCGGATCATTTCACAATGCTTCCGGTTTTTACCGGCTTCTGGGGAGAGACAATGACAATTCCGTTTTCATCGGACGCCGCTAAAATCATCCCCTGGCTTTCTACTCCGCGCAACAGCGCCGGATCCAAATTGTTAACCACTACCACCTGCTTGCCGATCAGCTCCTCCTTAGTATAAAAACTCCGGATACCGGCCACCAGCTGTTTAGTCGCCCCATCCCCCAAATCAACCACTACCACATACAACTTATCCGCATTGGGATGCTCGGTAACTTCTTTTATCGTAGCTACTTTTAACTCTAATTTTCTAAATTCTTCGATTGTGGCCATTGCTACTCTCCTTTTTTTCAATTAAAAAATTATTGGTTCTTACGGGTATCTTTGTCCGCGGCAGGGTCCGGCGGGGTCAGCAGGCCGGCGGATATCACCAATTTCATGGCATCGGCAATACTTATATCCAACAGGGTAAG
>JBFZAQ010000127.1:0-8258 GCA_041308885.1 Candidatus Omnitrophota bacterium
AATTAGATGCTTTAAGGGGTTATTTGGATGGCGCAATAAAAGAAGCCGGATTGCCGGCTGATAAATTTGTTTCTAGTCTCGTCGGCGCAAGTCCTCTGGACGATGTTGGCGCTGTGGTGCAGGCCAGCAGTTCAGTCCGGAAAGTTGAAACTCCGCAGATCGCCGCAATGCTGCCATACCCCAGCGCGCTGAATAGGCTGGGGATTATGACCAAGAGCGTATGGGTAGGGTACATCAGTGATATCGATAGATCTGTAGCGCAGGGTAAGTTTGACAATGCGCTTGCCGCTATCCGGGAGTTAGAAAAGGGATTAAATCTGCAGGCCGTAGGGATTAGCGGACGCGATCGGGAATCGATAGCGGATAAATTCAAGGCTGCGCTAATGGCCATAGAGGCAGTCAAGGCGCAATCCGAACAAGAGGCTTTACGCATAGCCGAGGCAGCGCAAGCGAAACAGGATCGACGGCAACGTATTACTCTTAGGGATCAGGCGAAGCGCAATATTCGGACTATTGTCCAGTTATTAAGATGGTTCGCAGACTTCTCCGATGTGATAGATACAAAATACGCGGGGAATATGCCCTTATTCTTAGGGACATATTATGCCCTTGGCGAAAAGGCGAGCCTGCCGAACCTAGCTGTGGCCATGAAGGTAGCCCCAGAACAAGCTCAACAGGCTTGGCAGGAGGCACAAGAATTCATCCGGAAGCTCCCTAAGTTTAGTCAAACCATTGACCTGGTTGCGCATGAAACAGTGCTGGCCCGGGAAGAAAAAGAGCTAGCCAAAGAGCTGTTAAAAGAACAGATTCCCCAGATTAAAGAGCAGGTCCGGGTAGGCGCATATTCGAGCTATCGCGCCTTAGTAGATTCCCTGGCTGCCGGTGTACCGCTGTTAACTCCGTCGGAGGTTAAGCAGATATTACAAAGTAATGGGCTTAAGCCGCGCCGTTTTAGCGCGCTGCTCGGCAAATCCGCGGTACCGGTGACTGAACCTGAAGCGGAGGATGAAATATCTATAAGCCCTGAACAACAAGCCCGCAACATCGGGTCCATTAAAGACGGGATACGGTATCATATTAGAAGCGCGATGACGGGTTTACCAAGAAGCGGCAACTACAGAGATTTCCTGCAGAAATTAGCCAGCCTTGTGGATGATGAGCAGGTTAATTTGGTCATTGCCGTATTTGAAGACAGCAAATTCTTTGGGTATGGCAGAAATGAATTTGCCATACTTTATGCGATATTTGCGTTGATGGACAAAGGCTTTGGCAAGATTACCTTCGGGCAACTGCGCGGGCGCATACAGAAAATTGATCCGGAAGCCTACGAAGCAATTAGCGATTATGATACCCTGCAGTATTTTCTTACAGTAATCAGGGATCCTAAAAAACTCGGGCGTAACTTTGTGATTCAATTGGATGCTAAGCAACGCCGAGAAAACAGGCAAATCCCAGAACGTTTGCTGATGGCGTATTTGGATAATGCATTAACCCAAAAGCATTATGAGCCTTATAGGAATATAAAAGCGCTGCGCGGCCGAATCAAGATCGATAATATCAGTAATGTGTTTAAAGTCTTGGGAGTTACCGCGGGAAGTTCCGAAGATAGGATTCGGCAGGTGCGTGATCGGAAGCTCAGCGAACAAGGAAGGCGCGAAGGCAAGTATGAAGCGAGCCAGGCTGTTGCCGAGAATTTAGGAAAATATAAGAGGGATATTGAAACGGCGTATCTATTACTGACTAAGTTAAGCTCGCTTTATCGCGGTTGGCTCGAGGCGAATCGACGCGATACCAATGGCCTCTTGCCTGCGCCAAAAGGCTCAAGCCCGCTGACCGATGTAAGCACGGATCAACTTCAGGCTGAACAAAAGACCGCAACTGTACCGGGACCGGATGCAGTCAAGCTGGAGGGGTTCAAAGAGTTAGTAGCGCAGACCAAGGCGTGGATGGCTGAAGAACTTAAAGCGGCGCAAACGCAGAGCCTGGATAGAGAAATAACCGGATTCTTACGCGCTACCGAATCGCACCTGAACATCCTCGAGAGAGAGTTAGGCGGATTTATTCTGACCCGCAAATACTCTTCGGCTGAGAGGGATTATTCGGCTAGCTTCCTCAAGTTGCATGGATGCGTAGGCCTTGTCAGCTATACAGGAACGGTTGATTCGACGTATCTTAGTGAAGCGCTTAACCGGATTGAAGCGATCAAGGCCAAGTTCAATGAACTGTGTCCTTCAGAGTATTGGGAATATTTAGAATCCGCCAAAAGCGGAAAAGTTAAATTGCCGGAGTGTTTGGCCTGCGCCATCGGCCAGAAGCCGGCGAGCAGCGCGTTATCCTCAAGCGCACTAGAGCCAACTTATGGCGCAGTAGTAGGGATGCGGTTGGCGGTTGCCGCCGGGCTTGTGGTAGCGATATTGGCCTTACCGGTAGAATGGGCGCTATTGGCGGGTTTTGCCGGCGGAATTTTAGCAGCAAGGCAGTGGGGCGCCAAGGCAGGGGAAAAGCCCTACCGCCAGTCGTTGCCTCTAAAAGGGATTGCTTTCAATATCATTGCCGCAGCCGCAAGTTATATGCTTTATAAATCTGCAACAGTGCCGGCAATAGTGCCAGTGGTTTTTGCGGCTGCTTCAGGATGGGTGGTTCATTCCGCGCTATTTAAGAGAGGAGAGCAGCAGGGTTTAGGTAGCCAGATTAAGGCAAAAGCGCCTCCAAGCGCATCATCCAGCCTCGTTGGCTCAGGGCTGTGCGCGTCTATAATTATTGCGGGGCTGCTTTTCTTGGCGCATCCGGCTAATCCGCAAATCATTGGGCTTATCAAGCCCGACGGATCGCGACAAGGAACTTATTTGCAGTTGTATAATAATCCTGCGCTAAAAGAAACCTTCATGTTTGAAGACGTTAAGCTATACGTCATTGATCACCCTGAAGGGATAGAAGTTGAGCCGATGATGCTCCATTTTGATCCGGACGGAAAAGGCCAGGCAGTGGGGATTCTTAATATAAATCCCCAAGCCGCCAAGACGCTGATTACCAGCAGACGCCTGCCGAATAAGAAAGTAGTAGACTTAAGAGAGACATTTGCTTGGGCAGAAGGATTCCCCGTGATTGCAATGGGCACGTTTGATGTGCTAGAGATAGTCAATGCTCATGAATGCCAAGCCCCGGTCCTCTACATCCACGGTAATACCCGCGGCCGCGAACAAGTCGTGGGGAGAAAAACCAAGCTTGCAGATTTAATTAATGCGGTTGCAAAAAAGTACGGGATAACGCAGCTTGCGGCTATGAGTTGTAATCCAAAATCAGGAGCGTTAAAGGGCGTTAAAATACCCGTGGTGCAGCCAAAGACAACTGTTTTTGCGCATAGAGAGATGATATTCTGGCAGTACCAGGGGAAAAAGTATGGCCTATCAAGGATTACTGCCGCAGGCAATAATCATCCGTATTTATCCGCCGGACAATGGGTTATAGTCCAGCCTAACGGCAAGGTTGTGCCGTATGCGGGTCAATTTAAAGATTCATCCTCTGGCCCCCTTAAAACCAGCGCGATCATGCCAGCTCTGGGCGGATCAAGCCCTGCCACTTCTCTTGATAGGGCAAGCCGGGTTTCTCTCGAATTATCCGGATTAAAACCTATTCTCCCCTATGTCGCAGGATTTTATTTAACGCTTATACCGTTCGCCGTTATATTCTATCCGCTATATTTAGCATCTTGGATTGAGTTCATCAATCCCGCGTATCAAACATTCCTGCTTGATGTTTATCCGGCCATAGGATTATTTACCGCTATCCCCGCCGCCTATCCGGTGGGGCGATATTTGGAGAAGAATTTTCTTAGAGGGGAAGCACAATCTTCCAGCTCCATTATTGGTATTGATGTGGGCGCGGTGGTAGTTAGTTATTCCTCAACCGTGAATATCTTAAGAAAAGCAGGGCTTGTAATTGGTATTCTTAGTAGCATTTTCCTGGCCGATATTTTACCCGCGTGTATCGGCTTGTATTTGGTAGCCCATTTCAGCCTGGAACGTTACTTGGCCAAATCAAATAAAGAATTCGGGGAAGCGCGGGCCGCAAAGCCCTTAAAATTAGCCATAAATGGACAAGGAAGAAGAGAGTTGCGGGAGTTTAAGCGTGCGTTTAAGGGCCTGGCTGAGAAAGTGGAACACCTTATCTCACGGGAATCTTTATTGCATGCAAGGATCGCGAGGATTAGGCAGAAGATTATCTCTCTAAGTAGAGAAATGAAGGCCTTGAGAGACATTTTGGATCTTGTGAATAAGTTCTCAAATAATGATAAAATCGAGTATTTGAAAAATTGGGTTTGTACAGAGGTAAAAGCTGGAGAGCTAAGTATGAGCGTAAGTGACTGCGATAGCAAAGAACAACTTATGCAGGTCTTGAGCAAAGAATTGTCTTTATTGAAACGAAAGATCTTATATTTAAGGCAAAGAATTGACCAGATAAAGACTAAAATAGAGGAGTTAGAGCCGGTTTCTTCCGAGGAATGGTTTAATTATAATGTACTTGAAAGTTACTATAAATGGCTAAGAGGATATTTAGCCGAAAATAAGAAATCTCCTACGAAGGAAGAAAAAGAAAGAATGTTCGCAGATACTATTGTTAATTATTACGCGGGTATTGCACAGGTTGAATTAAGGAATAACAAGGTCAATGTTAAAGATCTGCTTAAGGATTTATCAGAGGATCTTCTTAATCATTGTGAAGAAAAAGAAATCATAGCGCAAGCGTTAGCTGCGGTAAAATTAAATATAGCGGATCAAAGGTTAACGTATGTCAAAAAGTATTATGACCGTAAAGAAACGCAGCACAGCGTTTGTGCGCAAGAGCATGATTCAGCTCTGAAAGAATATCAAGAAGCAAAGCGAGAATTTGATCTACTCTTCCCACCACTGCCATTGCCCAGCTTAAGATGGATCAAGTTAGGTTTTACAGCGTTGGGATTAGTAGCGGTTGCAGGAGCAATGTTCGCGGTGCCGGCGGCCCATGGCGCGGAAGTTCCGTTTACGGTTGATACCGCCGGAATTTATGGTTTTGGTCCAGGACATATATTTATCGGGGATTTACCGCAGGGACAGGGTATTCTTGAACCCGGGCTCGCCGGAAACATTGGTAATCAGCAACCTGACTTAGTCAAACAGCCTGTATTGGGGCCGGAGCATAACAAAGGCCCGCCGTCGCTCGCAACCCGAGTTAATACCATAATCCGTCATTTCACTACCTTTATTAGCGACAGTCTGTCGTTCGTAAATCCTGCCAAAGGCGCCGAAATAAAAGTCCAGGAAAAAGGCCTGCCTGTAAATCAGCGCGACTTCTTAAGGAAAGAATTGCCTGTCCCTGATGAACAAACCATAAAAGATCTTAGCCGTTGGTTAGACCGACATACCCGTCCGGAGACCGGTTTAGTTGACAGCCACGTGGGCGATCCGCGCCTTGGAGGCTGGTGTGTTACTTATGACGACGCAATGAAGACCAAGGCAAACATCTTATTGAAGAAGATGGAGCTCGTTAATAAGTCTTTTAAATATTTTACCAGCCGCACAGGCATCTGGATGCACGGCGGCATCATTAATATTGTAGATGCCTCTGATCCAAGAGCCGCAGGTAAAGGTATTGAATGGGTTGTTCATGTCGGGCCTAATGCCTTCTGGGGGATGTCCGGGGTTCAGGCGTACCTGGAGACAGGTAAGCTGAGCTTCTTGGAATTTGCTAAAGGGCGCGCGGATTGGATCATCAACTTACAGAATAAAGACAAGAATAGCTTTAACTACGGTGGTATACGTATGGGGCCAAAGGGCAAGAATCCTGCTGAGCAGAGGGTTGGGTTTGATCCTCAAGCTCCGAGCTTCTATGAGTTATACTGCGCCGAGCACAATGTGGATAGTTACGCGTTATTCAATATGCTTTATGAAGTAACAAAAGAAGAAAAATACAAAGCTGCGGCAGAACTGGCATTGGGCTGGCTTAAGAAGATATACGATGTGAAGGCGCACGCTTTAAGATGGGGAACTACCGAAGTTGCTTTTGTTGACGGAGACCGTGGGGTTAAGGTAGAAGCCGGCATTGTCCCTTGGTATCCTTTGGATGCCAATGCCTGGGGGATATCGGCATTAGGCAAACAAAAGATGGAAGTTTTTGAACCGGGCGCCGGGGAAAAAATGTATCAGTTCATCATTGATAATTATAGGGTGAATATTAGTTTTACTCACCCGAACGACGGCAAAGTAACAGCGGCATTATTTGATTACGTAACTCACTCTGATCGTAAGCAACTAATCAACTATGTGCATACTAAGCCGGATAAGAAGGAAGCTGTAGGAAAAGGCCGTGAGCCGTTAGGAACCCCTGAATGGTCACAGGAGGTAGCGAACGCCGCGTTACGGCTTTTTGTGGATAATTTCCTGGAGATGGATTTAGAAAAGTCGCTTTTCTACAAGAACGAATATAGGAGCATATTAACTGAAGTTGATAAAGTTCAAGTTAAGACTGCCGAAGGCATAGGTTACCCTTACGCTATTGGCGAGGACAAAGCCAACGGTCATGACCGTCCGGTGGGTTACGGCTGGAATACCCCTTGGAAAGCAGAAGGGGGAAAATGGAATTTAAGCGCCATCGGCCCGGCATATAGGATTATGACTCAGTTATTAGCGGATCCTTTAGTTCTTAAATTCGGATCGCTGTCGTATAGAGAAAAAGTTGAGCCAGGCCAGCTTGCTAAGCCTTTGACCCAAAAAGAAAAAGAAGAAAAAGTATTAGACCCCAAGAAGATTATGACCGAGGCTGAAGATTATGTGCTGCGGGCCTGGCATAGATATCAGGGAGGGCAGTGGCAGGAGGTAGTCAATGTTATCGAGGGTATGTTTAAGGCGCATCCGGACTGGATAGATATCGCCAAGCAGCAGCAGCAAGAGGCGGCAAAAGAAGGAAGATACCCGCAGGCCAGTACAGAAGCCGAGCTTACACCATTATTTGCTAAATATTGGGCACTATATCATTTAGGCACGGCGCAGTGGCAATTGATGGTGGCATATTATAACTTAGGGAATAAAGCCAAGGCATTAGAACACGCCAAAGAAATAGTTACTAATTATTCTTGGGCGCAGTGCTGGGATCCAAAGGGTTGGATGTGGCAGATGAAAAAGTCTATGCAGGTGGAGTATCCCGGATTATACGAGGCTGCTACCAAAGGAACCGGCGCAGGGCAGTTGAAGGTTAAACCTCAGGTGGCGCAGCCTAAGCCCGAACAACCCAAAACAATTGAGCCGCAGACGCCAGCAGCTAAAGAGGTATTACCTCCTGTTGTTGACGCACCCAAAGAGTCTCTAGTTACACAGGAAGTCCCTGCCACAGCAGCGGGAGAAAACATTCTTACGAAAGGCCAGCGCGGAGAATATACTGGTCCGCAATGGCAGGCAAAAGCTGTTTGGTGGGATTTCGAGCCGGCAATTAATCTGATTCAGGGGCAGAAGTTGCGCATTAAATATAGCCTCTCCGGGCCTAAGAATATGAAGTTCGGAGTGCAGTTCCTGGGTGAGAATGTAAATGAAAATACTTTCCCCGGGCAGAATTTAGTAGAGGTGTCTGGGGTAGTAGGTAAAAATGAGATCGTACTCACAGTTCCCACTACCGGTAAATTTAGGCGCATAGCCTTCCAGATTGGGCCCAAGGCTTGGCACGTGCAATTAGGCGGTTCGCTGGACGCAAGGCTAAAGGTGGATTCAATTGAAGTGTTGCCGGATCAAAATAGCAAGAACTGCCCTACCAAGTCTTCTCCTAAGCTTGCTAGGATCTTCTTTGGTTTATTCCTGCAAGTTAGTTCATTGTTTGAGCCATATATAGTTAAACCAGTATTCATTCAGGAGAATAATCGCCTCACTATAAAAACAGTAATATTCAGCCCGTCGGTTGCGCATGCGGCTGAGCCGGTTGATCTGCAAAAGATCCAGCAGGAAACCAATGATATTATTAATAAACTTACAGCCCAGCTTAAAGCCAAAAATGAAGCCATTAGCCCGGATTTGGTAAAACAAATAAGCCAATACATGATGGCTAAGCACGGCCTGGCCGCATATCCCGATAATAAGGCGGAGATAGAGAAATTGCTGAGTGAAGAGCCTGCCGAGGCAGATCAGCCGGAGGCGCCTGTCGCGCCTAATGCAGCAGAAGTTAAGCCGGTAGTGCCATTCGTTGATTTGAATACCAAGACAGTGAATCTGGGAGAGCTTAAGAAGCAGGGGGCAACC
>JBFZAQ010000128.1:0-5122 GCA_041308885.1 Candidatus Omnitrophota bacterium
CAAAATGTCCTTTTTTATCGGGGAGCATAATTTAAGAAAATAGATGAGTGCCTTGTAAATCCGAAATCCGAATGTACTAATGTCTTAAACAGAAACGTTTTGGACATTGGAACATTTAGAAATTAGTATTTGTTTCGGATTTCGTGCTTCGTCTTTCGAATTTAGGCTGTTATCAATTTACACAATACGAGGGCTATTATAGGGTAAATTGGCGAGAGTGTCAATTCTTTCAAATAACTTTGTCCAGGCCGGCGGGTGACTCGGGCGTCCTCGCAGCGCGTCAGCGCAAGAGGATGCCCGAGGCAGGACCTGCTGGCCCGAGAAGTTAATTTACACAAGATTGAGCATACTGCCAGATGGCTTAGGCAATACTGGAGTGAAACAACGAGGCTAAACGCTATTGGCTTCCACCAGCACCAGCGCTTCTTTGAGTTCCGGCGAACTTTCGCAGCAGGACTCTTCTTCCAAAGCACAGATATCGGCCAGTACAACAATAATATCATCCAGCTTGACGCTCCATTGGCCTTTCTGGGCGCAGGCAGCCAGGAGTTCTTTGATCCTCTGGCCGGCAGGGATAATCCCGCTTGAGACCAGGGTATTGATTTGAATCATTTCTCCGTCGATATCAAAACCGTCCAGCTCGGCCTGGCTTAAAACCGGCAGGGCAAGTGTGAGGCCCGCGAGGCTGCCTAAGGGCTGGACTTTCATCGGCAGAGTCCGAAAATCAATACCGCCGGGCACATCGGGTATCGGGCTTTCCGGGGTAAGTGCGGAACTGGCTTTAGCCGATTCTGCCAGCGGTTGCACGCCACTTGTAATTTCAAAGATTTCCCTATCGGTAGCGTAGGGATCTGCAGTTGAACGCAATCCGTAGATTCTATTTCCCGCTTTACCTGCGCGATAACTATTCAACGCGGCTAAAAGATTATTCCGCCGATCCACAATACGGCTCCCAGCATAACTGCTGTTCACCGGAAAATTGCGGTAGGCTTGGGCTAAGTCATTTAAGCTTTTCGTATCTTCACTAAAGATTATTTCTGCCACTCTCGGATCAATTCTAAATGCCGACTGAAGCTCTGACATAAGATTATTTATGTCAACGTTAACCTGCGTGGCTGCGCCACTCAGCAATTTTTCTACCATAAACCCGGCTAAGTTAGGAATCATTTGCGGGGCCTTTAGCTCCAATTGGCTTTTCATTGTCCCATAGAGCGTCTTGGCTGTGTCAATATCCTGGACAGTAACTATTGCCGAAGAGGCAACTGCTTCGCTTATCTGCGCTGACATTCCAGTAGCCTTTGTTGCCAGGTCAACAGCTTTGATAAGCTTCTCCCTATTCATAGGAGCGTCAATCATCCGCAAGTATATTGCTCTACCGCCTTGCTCGGCTCTTTTGATCGTCAATGCCTGATACGTAGCCTCGCTAAAATAGTCACGGGTTAGATTATCACTGATGCGGTCAAGATAGCCTTTAGCAAATCCAATTGCCGGCTGGCCTTCCTGGGCCCGCGCCGGAACAAAAGAGATAATAATCGGCAGAAAGCGTTCGGGCAGCGAAAGCACCTGTTGCAAACTTATATGCTGATCGCCAGTTCCTTGCATCACCCATTCCACTCCTGATTTTACCAGCTCATCCCGTATGACGGAGAATTTTTCGCCCTCAAGGTAGATTAAAGGTACAACCTTGCGGTTATTCTTCTGCGCGTATTCAATTGCCTGGGTAATAAGGCCGGCTAAATCAGCCTGCGATTTTGTATTTCGCGGCAGTCTAATTTCGGCGATATTAGTCTGGGGTATCTCCTGCCAGGCTTGCGCCTTAATTTCTTTTAAAGCTGCGGCTATGGCTTTAAGCCGGGATTTTTGTCCCTGTAGCTTCTTCAGCATTCCTTCCAAAAATCCTTTTCCCAGCTCCACATAAGGCTGTAAAAGAAAAAGATTATCCCGGAAAAGTGTGGTCAGCGGGTCGTCAAGGTTATCGATATTCAGTTTTGCCGGATCATATCCGGCGTCTCGGATTGCCCGGTCAATAAGCCGGCAGCCAATGGTATTAGTCAAAGAATAAAAGGTGGTAGCGAAATTACCCAGCGCAAAAGCCAGCTGCTGTTTGGTCATTTCCGTTAGGTTGCCAAAAGGCATATTTTCCACATTAAAAACATCGTCAGGCATAGGTAACGACGAGAGGTTGATCACCAGCCGGTTAGGCTTATTTTTGTAGTGCTGCTGCTGGTATTTCCATAAGCTTTCTTTGATCGCCACTAGGTTGGGGCCGCCTCTTTGCCAATTACTCTCATTCTGATTCTGCTCAACAGCTTTGCCTCCCCAGAATAACCAATCCGGCAATACCAGCGCAATATCAGTAATCCCCTGATCAAGAATACGGTTGCCGATCTGATTGCCTTTTCCGTTTCCCGCTCGCGCCGTTGCTATGCCAAGCTCGCGGACTGTCCAATAGCTATTGGCATCAAGGCCATAGAAAGCCAACATGAGCATCAAATGCAAATCAAAGGTCCATCGGCCTCCGACATTATCAAACATCTCAATAAAGAACGGGGCATCTGCGCCGAGTTCTTCACCAAGCCCCGAATTCATCATGAACGCGGCCAGCCGGCTTTTATCCGGACGAGGAGTGGTCTCAAAGACCATATTTCCTAAAACTATCCTGAAGATATCCCGTATCTGCTCTTGAGTCAAACTTAAACCGCGCGCCAATGCCTTCTGGCGGATTAACTCGGTGATACTAACATCAGTCTTAAAAAGATCCCCGCCCGGCCGTTCTTTTTTGGCCCGGCCCGCACGGATAAAATTTAGTTCATGCAAAGCAGCTAAGGATGCGCGGGCAAAAGTTTTCCCGTCCAAACCTTTTTCAATCGCAACATTCTTTAAGAGCAGGCTCAAGATTTTAACGAATACCCGCATTGTCTCGTCGGTAGACCCGGATTTTGAACTTACCATAAAAGAAACCTGTTGCCATAAAGCGCCCATCCGCTTTAATTGACGGGTAATTGAACGCTCAAAATCTTTGCCTAATTCGTATTCGCCGCTGATATAGACCGTCTCGCTATCTTGGGCCATAAAGGCGTCAGCTTCAGCCTGGAAAGGCGTATGTTGACCGCCAATGCCTGCTTTAAGAATAAGCTTAATCGGAAGCCCAAGCCGTTTTGCCCTATTCTTAAAGAACTGCGCCAAACCAGCTACGGTTTTGACAAAAAACCCTTTTTGGGCATCAACAAAATAACCCTGGTTGCCTTCGTTCTTGAGCGCAAACGACCCATCAAGCACAGCCCCTGGAGGAACTCCGTAGAAATCCAAATATTTCTTGCTTAATACCGGATCATCTACTGCCGCAGGATTAATGACTGTATGCAGAGCATCGGCGATAATTTTCGCCCCATACTTTTCGCGGGTAAAATCAAGCGCCGAGCTGGATTGGGCAGCGGCGCCGGCCACAATAGCTGGCTGCTTTGCAAAATAATATAATTCATTATGTAAAGCATCTTTATTATGCTCGACTACACCTATAATCCAGGAAGCGATATCCCCTGCCTTAAGCTTGACTATTTCCCTTAAGAAATTCCTAATACCTTCTGTTTTAGGAAAAATGCTTAGATTCGGCATAAAATGAAATGTAGTTTTACCATCCGCCACTCTCACCCAGAAATATTCCATACCAGTCTTCTCATCGCACAGCAGGACTAAGAATGGCAATGAGGGTTCATTATTATAAACTATTTCGATTTTCAAGCGTGTCGGATCAAGATTCGCTATTTGGGGGATAGTGTCCGGACTGGTTATCCTGTTTCCTACCGGGTTTTCCCATTTTACTGAGCCATCATTTTGTCTGACGGCTTCAATTATTGGCTTAATTCGGCCGGCAATATTCTGGCTGGTTAAAGCAACAGTTACCTCGCGGGCCAGAGTTTCCGGATCTTGCAATAAAACATCAACCTCCGGAAGACGACCTGCCTCCGAAAGACGACCCGCGATAAGCGGCTTCTTGCCGGGAGTAAAATCCGGAAGTAAAACGGTTGCATCTTTGGGCGGAGTTTTTCGGTTCGCCTCCAGAGCTAACGCAGCCATACCCAGCATAAGTTCCTTAGCCATAAGCTCATTATAAGTCTCACCATATGTACCAATCTGATTTTTATAATCACCTACGTTTTGCACATAATCAAAATATCTTTTCTGTATCAGTTTTCTTAAGTCAATAACCTGGGCCTCGCTATGCCGACCGCTCACCATTAAACTTACGGCATAATTAATCCGGCGAAACGACATCAACCAAAGCGGCAAGGAGGTTAATTCAATTAATCTGACACGGTTAAGTTTACTTATATATGCGTCATTTTCTTTGGTGCCTGCAGTGGCTATGCTTAGCGCGGTAAAATATTCAATAGCATAATCACTGCCAAAAATTAAAGAGCCGATACTACCTGGCCTAAAACCGAAAAAAAGGTTGGCAGCGTTAATTTTAGCAATATATTTTGCTCTTTCTTCGTCGCTGGGCGCAGTTAAAGCTAAAGCAGCATAACAGAACTGATCGCTACTATTCGCATCATCTACAATGGCAGCTAAATCAGTACGAATATTATTCCATTGCGCGGTTTGTTTCACTGCCTCGTTAGCTGATGTTGCTATGAGCCAACTGGCAAGCAAGATCTTTCTATCCTTGGAGGATTGAAATAAATGAATCAGCCGGTTTAATTCCTGCATGTGGACGTTTTCTACCGCCGAGCTGGCCTGGGCCGGGGCCTGGGAGGCCAAGGAGAAATCGCCTGCCTTGTCCTGTAATAAATTATAAAGCGGCACAGCGTCTGCGGTGTATTTACGCGGGGATATTTGACGCAATTTTATTAAACCGGTATCTTTAATTGTTGCGGGTATACTAAACAAAGAGGCCTGTGCGACTATTTGCTGATCGAGAAACTCTTGGGCCTTTTGCGCGGTCCCAAATGTTTTTGCGGCCAAGGCTCTTTGGGCCTCTTTAACAATAAAACTGCTATTGAGCCAGGCGATTTCAAAATTATAACGATCAATCCCCGGAACAGGCTGTTTTAAGCTTATTGTCGTGCCGAATGAATGCACTATTTGATCCTCAAAATTACTCACCTTATCCGTATCAACT
>JBFZAQ010000129.1:0-3588 GCA_041308885.1 Candidatus Omnitrophota bacterium
GCGTTGATGCCAAGCTTGCTTTGGAGGCTTCCAGCCAGCCGCCGATAAGGTTGATAACCGTCGGTTCCGGTGACGCGCAAGTGCAGATAGGCAACGAAACTGTTATGTTTCGTCATGAGGAAAAATTCCATCGGCCGTGCGCGGTTGGCTTTTTAGTGGACGATGATACCCCGGATGATCAAATTCGCCGGACCGCGGCCAAGATCAACGCTTTGCAGTTTGAGCGCGTTGGGCAGAAGCTCGCGGTTAATGTGGTGGCGGTGCGGCAGAAAAATGATGCCGTGCGGTTTGCTAAAGTCGTAGGCTTGATTGCCGGCTTGACTCCGTTGGGCTTAGTTTTGATGAGCAGCGATACCGTTGCTTTGCGGGCCGCGTTGGAGACAGTCAAGGGCAGGAATCCTTTAATCTATAAGGTCAATTCCGACAATCTGCAGGGCATCGCGCAATTAGCCAAAGAGTTTAAGGTTCCGGTCGTAGTTGGTTCCGACGGCTTGGAGCAATCTGCGGCTTTAACCCAGGAATTAAATTTGGCCGGGGTCCAAGATATAATGATTGAGGTATCCGGGAAATCGCTCTCCGAGAACATTATGACCTTAACTCAAATCAGGCGTCAAGCCCTGAAGAGATCGCATCGCGCCCTGGGCTATCCGGCTTTTATCGTCGTGTCGCAAGACGATCCTTATGATCAAGTAATTGATGCGGCAACCTACATTGTTAAGTATGCCGGGATGGTGATTATCAAGGGCGTAGAGGCCTGGCAGGCGTTATCAATTCTCACCTTACGGCAGAATATTTATACCGATCCTCAGCGGCCTTTGCAGATCGAGCCGAAACTCTATCCGATCGGAGCAGTGACTAAGTCTTCGCCGGTGTTAGTTACCACTAATTTTTCGCTTTCGTATTTTACGGTGTTGGGAGAAGTTGAAGCGAGCAGAGTGCCGGCGTATATCTTAAGCGTTGATACGGAAGGGATGTCGGTTTTAACCGCGTGGGCAGCGGAGAAGTTTACTCCGGAGAGGATCGCGCTGGCCATGAACAAATTTGAGGTTGCGGCGGCTGTGGCCCACAGGCGCTTGATTATTCCCGGGTATGTAGCGGTTTTAAGCGGGGACCTGCAGGAGCAGTCCGGGTGGGAGATTGTCGTTGGCCCAAAAGAGGCGGCAGGATTACCCGGTTTCCTGAGGAATACGCCGTCATAAATATGGAAAAATTCAGCGTAGTCTTTTATCCCGACGATATTACCGTAAGCGTAGATAAAGATGCGACCGTGTTGTCGGCGTGCGTCTCTGCCGGCATAGCCATTAACGCGGCTTGCGGAGGCGACGGGGTATGCGGACGTTGCAAAATCCGGGTCAAAAAGGGCAAGGTTTACGCCCACGCCAGCGGAAACTTGACCTTTGAAGAGCGGGAGCAAGGTATTTTCCTGGCTTGTTTGACGGAAATCCAGAGCAATGTTGAAATTGAGATCCCGCCGGAAAGCCGGCTCAGCTTGGAGCGTGTCAGCCGCAAAGACTTGCAGATTAGCGTCGATGATATATATACCAAGTCTGAAGATATCGATTCCGGCCCGGTAGTGTCTCCGGCGCAGGCGTACCGGCATGTCCCTTTGGCGACTAAAATTTATTTAGAGTTGCCGCAGCCGAATCTTGATGATCGGATTAGCGATCTTGAGCGTATCTATCGGGCAATCCGGGCGCATAATGATTTGCGCATAGTCCAGACGGGCTTGGCCAATATCCGCCGGCTGGGGGAGCTGCTGCGGTCCGCGGATTGGAGGATCACCGTAACTTTAGGCAATCGTAACGGGACTACCGAAATTGTTTTAATTGAGCCTGGCGATACGGCAGCCAGAAATTATGGTATTTGTTTTGATATCGGTACCACCACTTTATCGGCCCAACTAGTGGATTTGAATGCCCAAAAGATACTGGGGACTAAGGCGACGTATAACAAACAGATAAATTTTGGCAGTGATGTAATTACCCGCATCATCCATGCCCATAGCCAGGAGGGTTTAGCTCAACTGCATGCGGCAGTAACCGATGAGTTGAACCGTTTAGTCTTAGAATTGATTCAGGGGCATGCGGTTGATCTTAATGATGTTACGTGTGTTGTCTGCGCCGGAAATACGACAATGATTCATCTGTTGCTTCAGGTTGACCCGACCTATATCCGCAGAGACCCTTATGTTCCGACGGCGAATTTTGTTCCGGTGATCCGCGCCCACGAAGCCGGACTTAAAATCAATCCCCGTGGTTTATTATCCTGCATACCCGGAGTAGCCAGTTATGTGGGAGGCGATATTACTGCCGGAGTTTTGTCCTGCGGACTGGATAAACAGGAGGATGTTTGTTTACTGATTGATATCGGCACCAATGGCGAAGTGGTATTGGGTAATAAGGATTTTTTGATCTCCGCCGCGGCCTCCGCCGGCCCGGCATTCGAAGGCTCAGGCATGCAAGCGGGTATGCGCGCGGCTAAGGGGGCCATTCAAAAAGTCAGGATCGATCCTAAAACTTTCGCGGTTACCTGTGATGTGATCGGGGGCGGGCTAGCTTGCGGGATTTGCGGCTCAGGCTATATTGATATTCTCGCCCAACTGCTGAAGCTGGGGATCGCCGATAAGAGCGGAAAGCTGCAAGCCAAGGAGTGCGGCCGGGTACGCAAAGGGGATTTGGGATGGGAGTTCGTCATCATGGATCAGCAGGCATCCGGCAGAAGCGGGGGTATTGTGATTACCGAGGCGGATATTGAGAATATAAAACGGGCTAAGGCAGCTATATATGCGGCCTGTTCATCGCTTCTGAAACATATGGGCTTTGACTTTAGCTCGATAAAGAAGTTCTTTATTGCCGGTGGTTTTGGGACCTACTTGGACGTTCCTAATGCCATTAGTTTGGGGCTATTGCCGGATATGGAACTTAAGCGTTTTATTTTTGTAGGCAATAGTTCTTTGGCCGGGGCGCGGTCAGTGTTGCTTTCGGGGCAAGCGGCTTTGGCCGCGGAGGATATCGCGCGTAAAATTACCTATTTGGAGTTATCCGTACAATCGGATTATATGGATGAGTATATGGCGGCATTGTTTTTCCCGCACACCGATATTGCCAAGTTCCCGAGTGTTGCCTATACACATCGGTAGCGCTATAGATTTCTGATGAAATTCCAATGATCAATGTGACATTTGGAATAAAGTCCGCAGGAGCCTGATCGCGCTGCAGTAAAACAAGTATTAACGGTGCTTCGATTATGCAGTTTAACCGCGCGGCGCTAAGTATTGCCGCCTTACGTAGGATAGGGGATAAGATATGGCGCAACCGCTAGTTTTAGAGAAGTGGCCGGGGAAAGTCTGTGATGTTAAAATAGGAGCAACTCCTTCTGAGGGGGGCAGCCGCGCGCGCAGCTTAGTTGTCGGCGGCGAATCAACTTTGCCTTTTCTGTTTAATGAAGGCTCAATGCCGCATAAGCCGATAGTGGCTATGGAAATTTGGGATATTGCGCCGTTAGATTGGCCGGAAGAATCGCTTAAACCGTTTGGTACGGCCGTAAAAGATCCGCTTGCTTGGGCCGCGGAGTGTGTGGGCAAATATA